>VBFX01000075.1 GCA_005889395.1 Chloroflexota bacterium | reverse complement strand
CTCGACCCGGATGTCCTTGATGACCAGGTCGTCCTTGACCAGGTTGAAGTTGTTCTCGGCATTCGCCTGGGCGGAGCGGATCACCTTGGCTACGTCCCGCGCGGCCGCCTTCGGCATGAAGGAGCAGGCGACCAGCGCCTCACTCACCGGCAGGTCGCGCAGCGTCCGTGCGACGAGTCGCACTTTCCGCGGCGAGGTCCTGACCCACTTGGCCTTTGCTTGCACTTCCATTGTTATTTCAGGGTGGTCGACTTCTCCGTGTGATGTCCGTGGGCGCGAAAGCGGCGGGTCGGCGCGAACTCACCCAGCAAGTGGCCGACCATGTTCTCGGTGATGAAGATCGGCACGTGCTTCTTCCCGTCGTGAATCGCGAGCGTATGCCCGACCATCTCGGGGAAGACGCTCGAGTCTCGCGACCAGGTCTTGATCACCTTCTTCTCCTTCTGTTGATTCATCGCCGTCACCTTTTTCATCAGCGACGGATGAACGAACGGTCCCTTCTTCGTTGAACGTGACATGTTTTAGCCCTTACTCTTCCGCTTTGGTGGTCTGCGTCGAACGAGCATGTTCTTCGTCTTCTTGTTGCGACGGGTCCGGAATCCCAGCGCCGGCTTGCCCCAGGGCGTCTTCGGGTTGCCGCCCGGGCCCGAACGCCCCTCCCCACCACCATGCGGATGGTCGAAGGGGTTCATGGTGACGCCGCGAACGGCGGGGCGCTTGCCACGCCAGCGGCTCTTGCCGGCCTTGCCCACGTTCTCGTTTTCGTGCTCGACGTTGCCGATCTGGCCGACCGTCGCGTAGCAGATGACCGCGATCCGCCGCACCTCGCCGGACGGCATGCGGATCTGGGCGTAGTCCCCCTCACGGGCCAGCAACTGCGCCGACATGCCGGCCGAACGGACCACCTGGCCGCCCTTGCCGCGGCTCAGCTCGATGTTGTGCACAGTGCTGCCCAGCGGGATGTTCGCGAGCGGCAACGCATTCCCCGGCTTGATGTCGGCCTCCGGGCCACTGATCACTTTGTCACCCACCGTCAGGCCGACGGGCGCCAGGATGTAGCGCTTCTCGCCGTCGGCGTAGGTCAGCAGCGCGATTCGGGCGCTGCGGTTCGGATCGTATTCGACCGCGCTGACGGTCGCCGGGATGTTCAGCTTGTCGCGCTTGAAGTCGATGATCCGGTACAGCTTTCGGTGGCCACCGCCCTGGTGGCGGACGGTGATCTTTCCCTGCGCGTTGCGGCCGGCATCGGTCTTGAGGGACACGAGCAGGCGCTTCTGCGGCTTCTTGGTCGTGGTCACCTCGTCGAAGGCGCTCACCGACATGAAGCGGCGGCCAGGTGAGGTGGGGCGGTACTTCTTTATCGGCATGGATCAAACACCCTGGAACATGCTTTCGATCTTCTGCCCTTCTGCCAGCGTGACGACCGCCTTTTTCCAGTTCGACTGGAAGCCGTGGGTCTTGCCCCGGCGGCGTTCCTTGCCGCGGACGTGCATGGTGTTGACGCTGACGACCTCGACCTTGAAGGCCTCCGCGATCGCGAGCGCGATCTCGGTTTTGGTCGCCCTCGGGTGTACCCGGAAGAGGTATTTGCCGGTCGCCATCGCGGCGTAGCTCTTCTCACTGATGAGCGGACGCTGGATCACCTCGACGGCTGCTCTCATGCCAGCCACTCCTCGACCTGGGTCAACGCCGACCGCGTGAAGATGATGGTGTCGGCGGTCAGCACGTCGGTGGGATTGAGGTTTTGCGCCAGGATGGTCTTGACGCCCGCCAGGTTGC
Source organism: Chloroflexota bacterium (assembly GCA_005889395.1). Taxonomy (GTDB): domain Bacteria; phylum Chloroflexota; class Dormibacteria; order CF-121; family CF-121; genus CF-13. The sequence continues at coordinate 4,286 of VBFX01000075.1, read as the reverse complement.
GCGTCGACTTCTCCAGCATCAGGTCGTGCTCGGGAATGACGAACAGCGTCCGCGCGCCCGCGCCCAGCTGGTCGAAGAGGTCAGCGATGACGCGCGTTTTGGGCGCGTCCAGCGCGATCTCCTCGACGACGCGTACGGCGTCGTCCTGCGACTTCACCGAGAGCGCCGAGCGGAGCGCCAGGCGGCGCTGCTTGCGCGGCATCTTCTGCTCATAGGTGTGCGGGTGCGGGCCGAAAACCGTGCCGCCGTGGCGCCATTGAGGCGCCCGAGTGCTGCCCTGGCGGGCGTGACCGGTGCCTTTCTGCTTCCAGGGCTTCTTCCCGCCGCCGGACACCTCGCCGCGGGTCTTGGTGGCATGCGTGCCCTGGCGATCGTTCGCCTGCTGACGGCGCACGGCCTGGTGCAGCACGGCCGCGTTCACCGGGGCGTTGAACACGGACTCGGGCAGCTCGACCTGGCCACTCTCCTTCCCGTCGCGGTCATAGACCGTGGCCGAGGACTTCTTCGTCTCCGCCATTACTTCTTCCCTTTGGGCTGCCGCGTCGAATCCCGGACCACCACGAGGCTGTTCTTGTGGCCGGGGACGTCGCCGTTGACCAGGATCAGGTTGCGATCGAGGTCCACCCGCACCACCTTCAGGTGCGTCGTGGTCCGTTGCGCGTTCCCCAGCTGACCTGCCATGCGCATCCCCTTGTAGACGCGCGAGGGCGTCGAGGACGAGCCGATCGAACCGGGCTGCTTGATGTTGTGCGAGCCGTGGGTCACGGGGCCGCGCCCGAAGTGATGGCGCTTGTGCTGGCCGGAAAACCCCTTGCCTTTCGAGGTGCCGGTGACGTCGACCCACTCGCCGGCCGAAAAGAGATCGGCCTTGAGCGCCTGGCCCACTTCGTAGCTGGGGGCGTCCGCCTTGAGGCGGACCTCGCGCACGTGACGATGGGCAGCGACCCCGGCCTTCTTGAAGTGCCCGGCGCTGGGCTTGGTGAGCTTCTTCTCCTTGACGTCGCCCCAGCCGAGCTGCACCGCGCCGTAGCCGTCTTTCTGCACGGCCCGCAGCGCGATGACGACGCAGGGCCCGGCCTCGAGCACGGTGACCGGCAGGAGCTCACCTTTCTCGGTGAACACCTGGGTCATCCCGACCTTCTTGGCCAGCAGTCCCTTCGTCGCCATGGCTTAGAGCTTGATCTCGATGTTGACGCCCGACGGCAGGTTGAGCCGCATCAGCGCGTCCACGACTTTCGGGTTCGGGTCGAGGATGTCGATGATCCGCTTGTGGGTGCGCATCTCGAACTGCTCGCGCGAGTCCTTGTCGATGAACGGCGAGCGGATCACCGTCCACTTGTTGACCTCGGTGGGCAGCGGAATGGGTCCGGCCGTGGACGCGTTGGTTCGCCGCGCGGTGTCCACGATCTTGTCCGCGGCCTGGTCGAGGACGCGGTGATCGTAGGCCTTCAGCCGGATGCGGATCTTCTGGGCCACGACCTTACTTGATCACCTTGATCGCCACGCCGGCTCCGACCGTGCGGCCACCTTCACGGATGGCGAAGCGCATCCCCTCCTCGACCGCGATCGGGGTGATGAGCTTGATCTTCATGTCGATGTTGTCGCCCGGCATCACCATCTCGGTGCCCTCGGGCAACTCGACCTCGCCGGTCACGTCCGTGGTGCGCACGTAGAACTGCGGGCGGTACCCCTTGAAGAACGGCGTGTGGCGGCCACCCTCTTCCTTGGTGAGGACGTAGACCCGCGAGTCGAACTCGGTGTGCGGCTTGATCGAGCCGGGCTTGGCCAGTACCTGGCCGCGCTCGACCTCCTCGCGCTTGATGCCGCGCAGCAGGCAGCCGACGTTGTCGCCCGCCTGGCCGGAATCCAACAGCTTGTGGAACATCTCTACGCCGGTCACCACCGTCTTGCGCGTGTCGTTGATGCCGACCATCTCGACCTCTTCGTTGACCTTGACCTGGCCACGCTCGATCCGGCCGGTGACGACCGTGCCACGACCTTCGATCGAGAAGACGTCCTCGATCGGCATCATGAACGGCTTGTCGAGGGCACGCTCCGGAACCGGGATGTAGCTGTCGACGGCATCCATCAACTTCATGATCGAGTCTTCCCACTGGGCATCGCCCTCGAGCGCCTTGAGCGCCGAGACCTTGACGACCGGGATGTCGTCGCCGGGGAACTCGTACTTCGAGAGCAGCTCGCGGACCTCGAGCTCGACCAGCTCCAGGATCTCGGGGTCATCGACCGCGTCGACCTTGTTGAGGGCGACGACGATCCGCGGCACGCCGACCTGGCGCGCCAGCAGGATGTGCTCGCGGGTCTGGGGCATCGGGCCGTCGGTGGCGGCCACGACCAGAATCGCACCGTCCATCTGGGCGGCGCCGGTGATCATGTTCTTGATGTAGTCCGCGTGCCCTGGGCAGTCGACGTGCGCGTAGTGCCGCTTCTCGGTTTCGTACTCGACATGGGCGGTCGCGATCGTGATGCCGCGAGCCTTCTCCTCGGGAGCGTTGTCGATCGAATCGAAGGAGCGGAATTCAGCGAATCCCTTCTTTGACAGAACCTTCGTGATGGCCGCGGTCAGCGTGGTCTTGCCATGGTCGATGTGACCGATGGTTCCCACGTTCACGTGCGGCTTGGTGCGCTCGTACTTCTTCTTCGCCATTGTTACTCCTTCTTCGAATCCTCCTTAGGCTCTCGACTTCGCAACGATCTCTTCGGCGATCGACTTCGGGACTTCTTGATAGTGATGAAATTCCATGCTGTAGACGGCGCGACCCTGGGTCTTGGACCGCAGGTCGGTGGCGTAACCGAACATGTTGCCCAGCGGCACGTAGGCGCGCACTACCTGCATCGTGGCCCGGCCTTCCATGCCCAGGATCTGGCCGCGCCGCGACGAGAGGTCGCCGAGGATCTCGCCCATGAATTCCTCGGGCATCACGACCTCGACCTTCATGATCGGCTCGAGCAGGGTCGGTTGACCCTTCTGCATGCCGTCCTTGGCCGCCATCGACCCGGCGATGGTGAAGGCCATCTCGTTGGAGTCGACCTCGTGGTAGGAGCCGTCGACCAGCGTCGCCTTGACGTCAACTACCGGGAAACCCGCCAGGACGCCGCTATTGAGCGCCTCGATGATGCCCTTCTCCACCGCGGAGTGGTATTCCTTCGGGATCGAGCCACCCACGACCTTGTTGACGAACTCGAAGCCCTTGCCCGCCTCATTCGGTTCGATGTTGATCTCGGCGTGGCCGTACTGGCCGCGACCACCGGACTGGCGGATGAAGCGGCCGACCCCATGCGCCTTGCGCTTGATCGTCTCCCGGTAGGCAACCTGCGGCTTACCGACGTTGGCGTCCACCGCAAACTCGCGCAGCATCCGGTCGACGATGATCTCGAGGTGCAGCTCGCCCATCCCGGAGATGATGGTCTGGGCGGTCTCCTCGTCGGTGCGGACCTTGAAGGTCGGGTCCTCCTCGGCCAGCTTGGCGAGCGCCTGCCCCATCTTCTCCTGGTCCACCTTGGTGCGCGGCTCGATCGCCACGCTGATGACCGGATCGGGGAAAACGATCGACTCGAGCAGGATCGGGTTGTTCTCATCGGCGAGGGTGTCGCCCGTCGTCGTCTGCTTCAGGCCGATCGCGGCGGCGATATCGCCGGCGTAGACCTCGGGGATCTCCTCGCGATGGTTGGCGTGCATCTGGAGGATTCGGCCGACCCGCTCCTTGGTGCCGCGCGTCGCATTCCAGACGTAGGAGCCGGATTTGAGCGTGCCGGCGTACACCCGGAAGAACGTCAGCTTGCCGACGTAGGGATCGGTGGCGATCTTGAAGGCGAGGCCCGCGAAAGGCTGGTTGTCGGCCGGCTTGCGCACCTCGGGTGCGTTGCTCTTGGGGTTGACCCCTTCCACGCCGAGCTTGTCCAGCGGCGAGGGCAGGAAGTCGACGATGGCATCCAGCATCGGCTGCACTCCGCGGTTGCGGAGCGCCGCGCCGGCGAGCACCGGCACCAGCCGGTTGCTGATGGTGCCCTTGCGCAGGGCCGCGACGATCTCGGGGCCGGCGATCGGCTTGTCGTCCAGGTACTTCTGCAGCAGGGCGTCGTCGAACTCGGCGACCGCCTCGACCAGCTGCTTGTGGTAGAGCTCGACCTGGTCCCTCATCTCGGCCGGGACCTCTTCGGTCTCGATCGTGGTGCCCAGGTCGTCGGTATAGGTGATCGCGACCTTATTAATAAGGTCGACGACACCCTCGAATTTCTCCGCGCTGCCGATCGGCAGCTGAATCGGG
>VBFX01000134.1 GCA_005889395.1 Chloroflexota bacterium | reverse complement strand
GGCGAGGTCGGCGTGCAGCGCTTTGATCTTTTCGTAGTCCCGCTGGGTCGCGGCCAGGCGGGCCGACGATTCGGCGGCCTGCTTCCTGAGGGTCGCCTTCTCCTCGGCGAAGGATGCCTCGCGGCTCTGCCAGTCCTTCTCGAGCGCCTTGACTTTGGTCAGGAGGGCTGAGCGCTCGTCACTCAGACGCTGGAACTCAGCCTCGGCCTTGTCGAGGTCGGCCCCCTTCTTGCGCGCCTCTTCCAGCTGCGTCTGGAGCAGCTTGCGATCGGCTTTGTATTGGCCTTCGGCGGCCTGCGCGCCCTGCTCCAGCCGGGCGACATCCGCGATCAGCCGCTGCCGCTCGGCCTGCCACTTCTCGCGGGCGGCCTTGAGTGGCTCGACCTCACCCTGGACGGCCTTCAACTGCTCCTGCAACTGCGACGTCAGGCTCTGCAGCCGTGCCTTTTCCTGGGTGAGCTCGACCCGCGACTTCTGCCATTCCTGCTCCAGCTGCGCCTGCTTGGCGACCGCGGTGTCGCGATCCTTCAGTAAGGTCTCGCGATCGACAGCCCACTGGAGCTGCGCGGTCTGCAGATTGTTGAGGTCGTCCTCCGCCGTCTTGAGGTCGGTGCGTAGTTTCTTCTGGTCCCCTTCATACTTCTGCGCGAGCTGGATCCGTTCCTGCTCGAGCTGCCGGAGCTGCCCGCGGCGCTCCTCGTCGCGGGTCTTGGCGCGAGCGACATCGTCCTTGAAGCGAGCCAGCTCCACCTGGGCCCGGTCGTGGCTCTGCTGGAGATCCAGATGCCCCTGCTTGAGAGACTCGTGCTGGTCGAGCAGCGCCTGACGCTCCCTGGCGTGCTCATCGTCGCGCGCCTTGGCGCCAGCAAGCTCGTCCTTTACGCGGCCGAGGTCCAGCTGGCCCCGATCGTGGGTTTGCTGCAGATTGGCATGGCCCTTCTTCAGCGATTCGTGCTGCTCGAGCAGGGCTTGCCGGTCCATCGCCCATTGCAGCTGGGCATTCTGCAGCTCGTCGAGCTCCTGTTGTTTGGCCTCGAGCTGCTGCTTGACCAGCTCCAATTCCCTGGCGTTCTGGGTAAGCTGCCCGCCCATGTCATCCTGCAGCGTCTGGAGGTGCGCGATGAACTCCTGGTTTTGCTGCAGGATGTCGGCGAACGACTTCGCCTTGGGTGCCTCGGGGCTCATCAGGCGGCCCTCCGTCCCTGTTGCATGTAGCGCTCGACCGCGGACCGCATGGCATCGAGGTGCGCACTCATGGCGCCCAGCTGGTCGACGCGCTCCTGTTCCAGCTGGTTGAGCTCCTCCGCGCGGTCGGCTTCCCGTTCGATCGACTGGCGGAGCTCGCGCTCCAGTCGGGCAATCTCGGCTTGCGCCATCTCGTAGGCATTTTTCGTGTCCAGTAATTCCCTCTTGCGCGCCTCGTCCTCGTCAATCAGGCCCTGCAGATTCTTGAACAGCTCCTGATTGAGCTGCAGGATCTCCGGGTACGAGCGGCCGGCTTTCGGCGCGCTGTCACCGGTTCGGGCCGGCGTGCCTGGCTGCTCGCTCATTACGCGGTCTTCAGCCGTCCCTGCTGCAGGTAGCCGGCAACCTCCCCGGGCAGGCCTTGCGGGTCGACTGGCTTGGGAATGTAGCCGTCGCAGCCGGCGCCGAGGATCTTCTCCCGGTCTCCGGCCATGGCGTGGGCGGTGAGGGCGACGACAACGACACCCGCCATCCGTGGATCGGAGCGGATCTTGCGAGTGATCGCCAGCCCATCTTCCCCTGGCAGCTGAATGTCCATCAGGACGATGTCGGGCAGCTCGCGTGTCATCTCCGCCAGGCACTCGGCGCCGCTGCCCGCCTTGCGCACGCTGAAGCCTTTTTTCTCCAGGAGGAACTGGGCCAACCGGAGGTTGACCGGGTTATCTTCGACGATCAATACCTTGCCGGCGGTCACGCCCTGTCCTCCTTCGCCTCTGCACGATGTCCAAACCCTTGATGGCGCGCAATACGACATCTGGCTCAGAGAGGCCAGAGGGTATAACGGCGCTCCAGGCCGTCGCTGGCACCCTCGGTGAAACTTCACCCAGGGCCAGCAGGGCGGGCTGGCCGGGAAGGCCGCGCAGCCCCACCACCCATTCCGGCTCGGCCGGCGCCAGCACGACGACGTCGGGGGCGGCCGCGCGGGCCTTCTCCAGGGCTTCCTGCAGCCCGGGCGCCCGGAAGACCTCGAAGCCCTCTTCCACCAGGGTGGCGGCCAGCGTCGCCAGCGCGCGCCGGTCGCGATGGACCAGCAGGACACGGACCCGGTCGCGCCGCCGGTTGATCCCCTGGCCGATGCGGCGCAGCTCGTCCTGCATGGTCTTGGTAAGCCACGGCTTGGCGACGTACCCGGCGACGCCGAACTGGTCCATCAGCGCCTGATTCCGAGTCACCGAGCAGACCAGCACGGGGACGTCAGCGGTGGCGGCCCGCGCGCGCAACTCCTGGAGGACCTGCCAGCCATCCTTCACCGGCAGGACGGTCTCCATCACGAGCAGGTCGGGCAAAATCTCCATCGCCTTGCGCACCGCCTGCTCGCCATCGGAGGCGTGCGCGACCCGGAACCCGACACCCTGGATCTCCGCCGTCATCCGCTGGCTGCTCGCGGGATCGTCCTCAATCACCAGCGCCAGCGGGAGTTCCATGGTCTCGAGCGTCGGCACCGCCTCCTCCACCGGGGCCGCGGGCGGCGTCCGGGGTTCGCGAGGGATGGTAAAGGTGAAAATCGAGCCCTTGCCGAATTGGCTCTCCGCCCAGATTCGGCCGCCGTGCATCTCGACGAAGCGGCGGCACAGCGCCAGGCCCAGGCCGGTCCCCTGGTAGCGGCGAGTGTAGGAGCCGTCGATCTGTTCGAACTCGCGGAACAGCTTCGGCAGGTCTTCTGGCTTCATCCCGATCCCGGTGTCTTCGACCGACACCGTCAGCTGTTGTGGCGAATCCTTGACCGACAGCGTGATGGTCCCGGGCGCGGGCGTGAACTTCACGGCATTCGAGAGCAGGTTGTAGAGCACCTGCTTGAACTTGCTGCGGTCGGCCATGATGACGCTGGCATCGGCCGCGCCCACCGTCCGTAGCTGCAGGCCCTGCTGCCGGGCCATAGGATCGAGGATGGCGGTGACTTCCTGAAGCGCCTCCATCACCGGCATCTGCTCGGGGTGGAGGTCCATCTTGCCCGCCTCGATCTTCGCCAGGTCGAGGATGTCGTTGATCAGACCGAGCAGATGCTGCCCGCTGCTGTGGATGTTGCGGAGGAACTCGGTGCGCTCGCCCGCCGTCAGGTTCATGGTCACGTCCAGCAGGATCTCGCTGAAGCCCATGATGGCGTTGAGCGGCGTGCGCAACTCGTGCGACATGTTGGCCAGGAATTCGGACTTGTACCGGCTCGACTGCTCGAGTTGGCGGTTGACCTGGAGAATCTCCTCGTCGGCGCGCCGGAGCGCGGCGTGCTGGCGCATCAAGTAGCGGTTGGAATCTTTCAGCCGCGCGACCAGGCTCTGCCGCTCCGCTCGCAGCCGCTGCTTCTCCAGGTTGCGTTCCAGCAGTTCCCGCAGCCGGTGCAGGTCGATCGGCTTCGCGATGTAGTCGTCGGCGCCGCCGCGCAGCGCCTCCGCCGCCACCTGCTCCGAGCCGTAGGCGGTCATCATCACGACCACCGACTCGGGAAAATCACGAAGCATCTGAGGCAGGAGGCTCAGTCCGCTCTCCTCGGGCATCTGCACGTCGAGGAAGATCAGCGCCGGGCGGCGACCGTCGAGCTGGCGGCGGGCCTGCGTCGCGTTGGGCGCGGTCACAGCGTCGAACCCCTGTCTCGAGACCGCCTTGGTGAGGAACGCCCGGTTGTCGGGATCGTCATCGATGGCGAGCAGGACCGGCCGCACCTCCTGTTCCGGCTCCGCTCCGAGCAGCCCGCGCACCGCCTGGACCAGATCCTGGTCTGAGCCCAGTTCGCGGCCGGAGCCGGTCGACAGCGGACCAAGGTCGGTCAGGAAGCGATCCGCACCCGCGGCGAGGGCCCGCTTGCCTTCGTCGGCATCGACATGTACGCCGGCCATGAGCAGCACCGGGATGTTCGTCGTGGCCGGGTTGCTCTTGAGGATCTCGCAGACGCGAAGCCCGTCGATGCGGCGGAGCAGCAGGTTGAGGATGATGGCGTCCGGCAATTCTTCGCGGGCCTGGTCGAGCGCCTCCAGCCCGTCCTGCGCGGAGAGGACGTCGAAGCCCTCGCGCTGAAGACGCGCGACGAGCGCCTGCAGGCGTTCGGGATCGTCGTCGGCGACCAGGATCCGCCGGGTGCTGCTCAGCTCGCTCATCCGGCCCTCCGAAGGGGTGCCCGCCCCGTCGGTTCGTGTAAGGCGACAAGCGGCCGCCGCGGGATCAGGAATCGGAACGCACTGCCTCTACCGGGGGCGCTCTCCACCCAGATCTGTCCGCCCTGCAACTCCACGAGGCGCTTGGAGAGCGCCAGGCCGAGGCCGATGCCCTCGTACCCGCGCGAGGTCGAGCCGTCGACCTGGCGGAATTCCTGGAAGAGGCGTGGCTGATCTTCGGGTCTGATACCGATCCCCGTGTCGCGGACCTCGACCACCGTGCCGGTGGGGGTCTCCATGGCGCTGATCGTGACCCTGCCGTGGTGCGAAGTGAATTTCACGGCGTTGTTGACCAGGTTGTGAACGATGTGGCGGAGGCTCCGAGCATCGAACACCACCTGCATGGTGCGGTCCACCTGCGAGGTGACCGTCAGCTCCTTCTGGCTCGCCGCAGCCGCGTTCTCCGAGAGCGCGGCGTCCACGGCCTCGGCGATCAGACAGGGGGCCGGATGAAGCTCGAGCCGCCCGGCCTGGATATGGGTCAGGTCGAGGATGTCGTTGATCAGGGTGAGCAGCTGGCGGCCACTGTTGTGGATCGTCTCCGCAAATTCGGCGCGTTCCGCCTGCGACAACTCCGGCGTCGTCTGGATAATCTCCGAGAAGCCGATGATCGCGTTCAGCGGTGTGCGCAGCTCGTGCGACATATTGGTGAGGAACTCCGACTTCATCCGGTCAGCTTCCTGCAACTCGAGGTTGGCGCGCTGCAACGTCTCGATGGTCTGCCGCTCGCGCTGGAATCGCCGCGCGTTGTCGAGCGCAACCGCGGCCTGGTTGGCGAGGATCTGTAGGACCTGCATCAGGGTGGGATCGAAGGCGCGGACGTCGTGGAAATAGACGGACACCGTACCGACAAACTCTCGCTCGAGGAACATGGGCAGGCCCAAGGCGGCACGCCAGCCATACTGCTGGGCCAGGGGATCGAGTGGAAAGCGGCCGTCGAGTTGAATGTCCTCGGAGAAGACGGGCCGCTGCTCAATGACGACCTGGGTGATCAGACCCGGCGCAACGCGGGCTAGTTTGTCTTCCGGGACACGCGGCTCCACGCCGTCCCTGACCTCAACGGCCTGTTCGG
>VBFX01000133.1:9885-10671 GCA_005889395.1 Chloroflexota bacterium | reverse complement strand
GCGTAATCGATGACGACCACGCGGCCATCGACCTCGAAGAGGTTGGCCCGCCCGGGATTGCGTTCCGGGTCCAGCACGAAGGTGCGAAGCCCCTCGACGACGGCCTCCTCGGGAAGGCCGGCCCCGAGCGCGGCGGCCGCCGCGGCCATGGCGTTGCGCACGTTATAGCTGGAGATCCCGGCCAGGGTGACCGGCACCTCTTCGACCGGCAGCAGCCGGTGCGCGTGGCGGCGAGACGTCATCACCACCAGAGCACCGTCGAGAACCGAGATCGCGCGCCCGCCCTCGGCGAGGGTCGTGCGGATCGCCGGGTGGTCGGCGTCGAGTGAGAAGAGCCAGGGCCGGCCGGCTGCCAGTCGCCGCATCGCCAGCACCCGAGGGTCGTCGGCGTTGAGCACGTCCCAGCCCTCGGGTTGCGTGATCCGTGTGATCGCGGCTTTGACCTCCGCCAGCTGGTCGAGCGTGCGGATCCCGTACTGATCGAGGTGGTCCTCGGTCACGTTGGTCACCACCGCCACGTCGTTGTGGTCGGTGCCCATCCCGCGGAGCAGGATCCCGCCGCGCGCCGTTTCCAGCACGGCGAGGTCGATGCCCGGCTGGGCCAGCGCCCGCGCCGCCCCGCTGAAGCCGGAATAGTCGCCCGCCTCGATCAGCTCCTCGTCGCGATAGACGCCGTCCGTCGTCGTGTAGGCGACGTGGTGCCCGGCCGTTCGGGCCAGCTGCGCGATCAACCGCACGGTGGTGGTCTTGCCGTTGGTTCCGGTCACCGCGATGATGGGAATCGTG
>VBFX01000133.1:0-9772 GCA_005889395.1 Chloroflexota bacterium | reverse complement strand
CAACGTAGCGCCGCCGCTGATCGCTGTTCGGCGCGCCCGGAGCGGCGACCGGTCTGAAGCCGGTCCGCCTGGTGAGTCGCTTCGCCCGCTCCTCCGCGAGGGTGAGCCAGGGGGCGACGCCCAGCGTGAGCTTGATGGCGGGCTTTGTGAAATAGAGGTTGGGGCCGTCGAGCACGCGCAACTCGACGACGGTCACGGATTGCGCAGCTAGCTGTGCGTTCCTCCGGCGCCTTTGACGTAATCGTGCGATTCCGAAAGGGTGTCATGAAGCCGCCCCAGCAGGTGGCGATACTCCGTCATCAGCTGACGGGTGCGCTCCCGGACGCGACGGTAGTCGCCGATCGCCGGACGGGCTGACGGCGTTTGGTCGACGAACGGCTGAAGGGCTGAACCGAGCTCACGCGCTTTTTCCGCCATCACGCACAGGATCTCCCGCGTCAGCTCCGGGGACAAGCCCTCCATGATGTCGGCGTACCCCTGCAGAAGCGAAAGGTGGGTGCGAACCGTGATGGCCACCCTGGAGGCCGGCTCGTCGGCCGCCGGGCGCCGGGGTCGAAGTTGGAGCACCTTGCTTGGTTTCGGCAGCGGGCGGCTCACGCGGTGAAGACCAGTCCGTAGCCGCGGCGCGGTTCGCTGACCAGCCGAGCCGGCACTCCGGTGGTTGCCAGATGCCGCCGCAGGCGGACGACGTAGGTCCGAAGCTGTTCCGAGGAGAGCTCGGGAGACGCCCAGGCGAGGCTGACAAGCTGCGCCGCCGGAAAGAACTGGCCGGGTCGCCGGGCGAGGAACGCGAGCAATTCGGCCTCCCGACGCGTCAAGGTCAGCCGCTGGCCGGCGTAATTGAGTACGCGCCGCCGAACATCGAGATCGAGGCCGGCAAGCTCCCACAGGCGCCGCTCCCAAAAATCGAGCCGCAATTGCAAGCGCCGCAGGTGGCCCTCCATCCCGCGCTCATCCGCGTCGCTGGCGTTCGAGCCGTCGGCCTCCAGGTTGCCGCCCTTCTCCCGCCGCAGCCGGCTCAAGGTCCGGTCGGCGAAGGTGACCAACTCGCGGTAGATCGTGACCCACTGCCGGGCATCATCGAGGTCCCTGGTGTCCGGGATCTCGCCCTGGATCAAGTAGAGCTCGGTCATCGGCTGGCTGGGCGTATTCACGCGGGCCATCAGGTTGATACTACGCTTCCCCGGCCGAAGCGCACTAACGAGATTGGAGGGGTAGCATGGACCGAGGGAGCGGGAGGAGTTGGTCCAACAGGTGTCACGCTCGCAGGAGCCGGAGGGAGCCGACTCGCCGCAAACCTCCCGGAACTTTCCAGGCGCCCAGTTCGATGTGGTCGCCCTCGCCTCGTCGGCCGGTGGCATTGCGGCCATCAGTCACATCCTGGAAAGTCTGCCCGCCGGCTTTCCGGCGGCGATCGTCGTCGTGCAGCATCTCGATCCGCGCCACCGCAGCCTGATGGCCGAGATTCTCCGCCGGCGCACTCCCCTCGAGGTGGTGCAGGCCGCCGAAGGTGACCGGATCCGGCCCGGTCAAGCGCCGACCTGCTGTTCGAGTCGGTGGCGGCGAGCTACGAAGAGCGGGCGATCGCGGTCGTCCTGACCGGAACCGGGAGCGACGGATCGCTCGGCGTCGGGGCCATCAAGAAGATGGGGGGCACGGTGATCGCCCAGGACCAGGAGTCCGCGGAGTTTTTCGGAATGCCGGCCGCAGCGATCAAATCGGGCCATGCCGATTTCATCCTTCGGCTCGATGAGATCCCCCTGGCACTGACGACCCTGGTGACGGAGGGTGTGGTTCGGTGAGCGAGGAGCCGACGGGTCCCGACTTTGCACGCCTTCTGAAGCACATTCGGGATACCCGTGGCTTCGACTTCAGCGGCTACAAACGGCCGACGCTGGTACGCCGGGTGACCAAGCGGATGGCGCAGGTGGGCGTCAAGGACTATGCCGATTATCTCGAATACCTGGAGGCGAACCCCGACGAATTCGCCGCCCTCTTCAACACCATCCTCATCAATGTGACCAGCTACTTTCGAGACGCCCAGGCGTGGGAATACCTGCAACAGGAAATCCTGCCCAGGATCATTTCGAGCAAGGCACCATCCGAGCCGATCCGGGTCTGGTGTGCGGGCGTCGCGTCGGGCGAAGAGGCCTACAGCGTCGCCATGCTGCTCTGCGAAACGCTTGGCGTCGCGGAGTACCGGCAACGAACGAAGATCTATGCCACCGACGTTGACGACGATGCACTGACCCGGGCGCGCCAGGGCAGAGCCGCCGCCAAGGAACTGGAGGAAGTGCCGGCCGCCCTCCGGGAGAAATACTTCGAGGCCGAGGGCGATTATTATCTGCTCCGCGGCGACCTGCGCCGTTCGATCATCTTCGGGCGCCACGACCTGTTGCAGGATGCGCCGATCTCACGCATCGATCTGCTGATCTCGCGGAATACGCTGATGTACTTCGAATCGGAGGCGCAGGCCAAGATCCTGGCCCGCCTCCACTACGCACTGACCGAGAAGGGCTTCCTCTTCCTGGGCAAGGCCGAGATGCTCTTGCGGCGAGGCGAGCTCTTTACCCCGGTCGATCTCAAGCATCGGGTCTTCAACAAAGTGCCGAAGCCCACGATCCGGGATCGCCTGGTCGTCCTCGCTCAGAGCGGCAACCTGGATCCCCCCAACCATCATTCACGGCAAGGCCGCGTCCGCGAGCTTGTGGCCGACGCGCTGCCGATCGCCCACATCGTGGTCGACACCGCCGGATTTGTCACGTCGGTCAACGAACGCGCGCGCACCGCCTTTGGCCTGGTCACTCCCGACATCGGCCGGCCCCTCCAGGATCTCGAGATTTCCTACCGACCGGTGGATCTGCGCTCGATGATCGACGAGGCATACCAGCAGCGCCGGCCGGCGAGTGTCCGCGACGTGGAGCGGCGGGGTTCGAACGGCGAGAGCCAGTTTTTCGACGTGGAGGTCGTCCCGCTGCTCGACAAGGGGACCGCGCTCGGTGCCAGCATCTCGTTTACCGACGTCAGTGGATACAACCGCGTCTATCGCGATCTCGAGCGGTCCAAGCATGACCTGGAGACCGCATCCGAGGAATTGCAGTCGACGAACGAAGAGCTCGAGACCACCAACGAGGAGCTGCAGTCGACCGTGGAAGAGTTGGAAACCACCAACGAGGAGCTCCAATCGAGCAACGAGGAGCTCGAGACGATGAACGAGGAGCTGGAATCGACGAACACGGAATTGCAGACGATCAATACCGAACTGCAGGAACGCAGCATCCAGCTCGACCGCGTCAACACCTTCATGGAGCTGATCATGGCCAACCTCCAGCTGGGTGTGGCCGTGCTGGACAAGGACCTGCGGGTCCAGCTATGGAACCGGCGCGCCGTCGACCTGTGGGGCCTTCAGGCCGACGAGACGCTCGGCCAGCCGCTGCTCGGACTCGACATCGGGCTGCCGCTGGCGCAGCTGGCGAATCCGATCAAGAAATGTCTCAATGGCAGCGACGGATTCCACGAAATGACGGTGCAGGCGACCAATCGCCGGGGAAAGAGCTTCACCTGCCGCGTGCAGTGCACGGCGATGGGTGGTCTCGAGGGCGCACGGAGCGTGATCCTGCTGATGGAGGCGGTCGAGTAGCCGCTCGCTACCGGGCCGCTGCCGACTCACTCCCAATCGTTTCAGATTTGCCGGCATGGCTGATGATCAGTCCAGCGATATCCGCCGCAGGCGCCACGTGCTGCGGATGACCGATCTCGATCGCGCTTCGCGGCATCTGCGGAAAGAGGGCATCGTCGGGATCCTGAACGATGGCGGTGCCCCCGTGGTCGCGTATCACCCGCAAGCCCACGCTTCCGTCATCCAACGTGCCAGAGAGAACCACGCCGATGACGCGATCCTCGTAGGAGCGAGCGGCACTGCAAAACAGCGGATCGATCGCGGGGCGATGGCCGTTCTCTGTTGGCCCCGCGCTTAGAGTGACGCGTCCGGGCTCGATCAGCAAGTGTAGATCGGGTGGCGCGACATAGACGCGGCCGCAAACAATCGGGTCGCCGTCGACGGCCACGGCCGCACGAAGAGCCCCATACCGGGTGAGGATCTTCGGCAGAAGGCTGTCCGCATCGCGCTTGATGTGGATTGCGACGAAGATCGCCGCGGCGAGATCGGCGGGAAGATGCGAAACGAGCGCGCGCAATGATTCGATCGCCCCGGCGGATCCGCCGATGACCACGATGTCGCGTGGCTCGGTCACGTTTCCACTCTAGAGCCAGGTCGGCCGGGGACCCAATCCCCGCAACTGCGGTTTGCCCGTTCTTTTGCGTCAGCGTTAGGGACGGCCCTGCCCGCGGACGCGGAGGCGTGCTCCAGATGCCGCGGCGATCATCGACCGAGTGTGCTCCGGTGAAGTGCCGCAGCAGCCGCCGATGACGCGGGCGCCGGCCTGGATGAAGCGCATCGCATAATCGGCCATCTCGGCCGGTCCTGTCTCATAGTGCGCCACGTCACCAACCATGCGCGGCAGGCCGGCATTAGGCTTGATCCATAAAGGGATGCCGGCGTTGACGGCCGCCAGCTCCGCGACGACGCGTTCCATGTCGGCGAGCGACCGGCCACAGTTGGCGCCGATGGCCGCCACGCCAAGCGGAGCGATCGCCTCGACCATCCTGGTCGGGCTCAATCCCATCATGGTGCGGGTGCCCTGGTCGAAACTGAAGGTGACGGCCAGCGGCAGCGCGCTGGCGCGTCGAATCCCCTCGATGGCGGCCAGCGCTTCATCGAGTGCGAAGAACGTTTCCAGTAAGAGCAGGTCGACGCCGCCCTCCTCGAGCGCGGCGGCCTGCTCCCGGTAGGCATCGGCGGCGGCGGTGGCCGTCAGCGCACCGAGCGGTTCCATCAGTATCCCGGTGGGTCCCATCGAGCCGGCCACCAGCACGCCGTCCCGCACCGCCGACGCCGTGCGCGCCAGCTCGGCGGCTCGGCGATTCAACTCGGTCACGCGCCCGGCATAGCGCGATTCGCGCAGTCGTAGCGAGGTCCCCCCGAAGGTATCGGTGAGGATGATGTCCGCACCGGCGTCGATGAAGGCGGCGTGGAGGCCGCGGACTTTGTCGGGCTCGTCGAACACCCACTCTTCGGGAGCGATCCCGATCGCCATCCCCATCTGCTGATAGTTGGTGGCGGTGGCGCCATCCGCGACCAGAATCTCGCCCGCATTCAGCCGGTCGACGAATCGTTGTTCGTGGCTCATGACAAGGCGGTTAAGACTACAGGCTCGGCACCTCGTCGGCGCATGATGGCCGCGTGGCCTCGCGGCGAACCAGGTCGATGGTGATCGTGGCCGGCGTGGGCGCCGTCGTTACGCTTGGCCTCCTGATCGTCACGATGAACACCGGTTGCCCGAGTGAGGAACGCGTCCCGGCCTGCACCCGCGTTCTCTTCATTGGCAACAGCTACACCACCGTCAATGACCTACCCGGTGTCTTCGCCAGCCTCGCCCGATCCGGCGGACATCGCGTCGAGACGAAAAGCGCGGCCGTGGACGGCTGGACGCTTGCCAACCATGCGGACGCACCGGCCACCGCGACCGCGCTCACCGCCGGCCGCTGGGACATCGTCGTGCTGCAGGAGCAGAGCCAGATTCCGGCGATCGAAGAGTTCCGCCAGACGCAGATGTACCCGGCGGCTCGCCGGCTCATCAGCGCGATCCGCAACCAGGGCGCCCGGCCGCTCTTCTATCTCACCTGGGGACGGCGCGACGGCTGGCCACAGACAGGCATGCCCACCTACGCGAGCATGCAGTCGGCGATCGACGACGGATACCTGGCGATCGCCGCCGATCAACGGGTGGCCACTGCGCCGGTCGGTGACGCCTGGGCTACGCTCGTCGCCCGCGGAGCGGGCGGGACGCTCTGGCAACCAGACGGCAGCCATCCAACTGAAGCCGGGACTTATCTCGCCGCCTGTGTCTTTTACGCGACCATCTTCCGAGAGAGCCCGAAGGGGCTCGGGTATCACGCGAGTCTTTCGCCTGAAGCCGCCACGATGATCCAGGAGGTCGCGACCGACACGGTCCTCGCGGATCCGGCGAAGTGGCCGGCGCCATCCGAATAAGTGAGGCAAGGGTTAGCATTCCTTGAAAGAAGAGCCCATGGACCAGACGTTCTCGCGAGAAACCCGGCTCCTGTTTCGGGTGGCCCTGGCGATTTTCACCGTCACGGTCGCGATCGGCATCTTCAACGGGTTTCACTTCATCCAGCTTTCGCGCGCGGTCATCCTGACCCATGTCCACGCCGGGACGCTGGGCTGGATCACTCTCGTCGCCACCGGCGCCGCCCTGTGGCTCTACTCGGAAGGGGGAGACCGGCTACGTAGCCACGCCCGCCGGGTCGCGATCAGCATGGCGGTGGCCGTTCCGCTCTATATCGCGGCCTTCTTGAGCGGCAACCTGCTCGCGCGTGCCATTTTCGGAGTTCCGGTTCTGCTGCTGATTCTCGGCGTCGCCATATTTCTGTGGCGCGGCCGCAATGCCGGCTTGAGCGTCCCACGGCTTGGGGTTTTGCTGGCCTTCGTCACGCTGATCGTTGGCTCGACCCTTGGCGTCCTGGTGCAGATCGAACTGGCTGCCAATAACACGTTCTTGCCGAACGGCGCGATTGGCGGCCATGCAAGTGCGCAGGTTGGCGGCTACCTGGTGTTGTTCGCCCTTTCCGCCATCGAATGGCGCTTGCGCGGGACTGATGACTACGGCTGGGCGGGCCGGATTCAAGTCCTCCTCCTGTTTATCGGTGGGCTACTCCTGGCGGTCGGGGTTCTGTTGAACATCCAGCCGCTCCTCGGCAGCTTCATCCCGCTCGACCTGGTCGCGCTGGGGATCTTCCTGGCTCGGCTTGGTCCGATCATCATCAGGGCGCGCTGGACCGAGGCCGGAGGTTCTCGCCTGTACGCGATCGCCGCGCCCTGGGCCGTCGTGAACATCGTCCTGACCATCTGGTTTCTCGTCCTCTTCATCGGAGCCAAGGGCGACTTCAGCCGGATCAATACGGGGATCCTGACGGCCGCCGATCATGCGATCTTTCTCGGCGTCATGACGAACATGGCATTCGGGCTGATGCACGACTTTGTCGCGGATCGTCCGCAGATCTGGCCATGGGCCGAGAACGTGATCTTCTGGGTGCTCAATATCGCGCTGGCCGGCTTCGTGGTATCGCTCATCAGCCAGGCTCAGTGGGCCGAAAAGCTCTTCACCCCATTCCAGGGCGCTGCCATCCTCGTCGGTATCGTGGCCTTCAGCCTTCGGTTGCGCACGACGCCGGACTCGCTAACCGGAGATCGGCATTTGAGATTCGTTCCGCCAGCTGCTATGCCTTGAGCGTGGCGCGGACGGCGATTCGACATCGAACGTCGCACCCGGCACGCGATCTCTGCCTCGCGCCCGGCCGCAGCGTCGATGCCCCGCTCACCGCGGGAGGGCGCTATGGGCGCATGTTCCCCGACCTGCCGGCGGCAACCTTCGACGACGACCGCCTGCTGGCCCTCGGGGTAGAAGGCAGCATTTGTGACGGCGGGGCGTGTGACGAGGACAGCCACGTCGAGGCAGGCCAGCCCTTTTTCGGCCAGTACCTGGCCCACGACCTCACCGCCGACCGGTCTCCGCTACGCGTGCACGGCAACATCGAGGCATTGCGCAACATTCGCTCGCCTCGCGCGAATCTCGAGGCGCTGTACGGCGGCGGCCCGGTCGGCTCGCCCTACCTCTACGATCAAGCGGATCCGGCCAGGTTGCTCCTCGGGGCCGATCTCCAGGTTGCCTTCATCCACGCGCACAACCGCCTGGTCGATCGCCTGCGGGCGGACGGCGTGCCCGAGTCCGAGCTGTTCGATGATGCTCGCCGGGCGCTCACCTGGCACTTTCAATGGGTCATCGTCAATGACTTTCTGCCAAACCTCGTCGGCACCGCGATGGCGACGACCGTCACGCGCGTTGATGCGCGCTTTTATCGCACGACGGGCGAACCCTTCATCCCCGTCGAGTTTGCCGACGCCGCCTTCCGCTATGGCCACTCACAGATCAAAGGCGACTATCAACTCCGACGAGGCGGCCGACGGTTTCCCGTCTTTCCCGACCTGGCGGGCTTCCGGCCACTCACCCCGGAACACGTCATCGACTGGGCCCTTCTCTTTGACGTCCCGGGCCACCCCCGCGCACAACGTGCGAAGCCGATCGACGGACTGCTGCCCGCATCATTGATCCGGCTTCCGGAATCGATCACCGGTACCATCGACGTCAGCGCCTACCAATCACTTGCCTCGCGAGATCTTCAGCGCGGAATGGGCACCGCGCTGCCATCCGGCGAGGCGGTCGCACGCGCCGTCGGCGCACAAGCGTTGACGCCGCAGGAACTCGCCCTCGGCGACTGGCGGGATGAGACACCGCTGTGGCTGTACATCCTCCGCGAAGCTGCGGTTCGCGGCGGTGGCGACCGCCTGGGCGATGTCGGCGGGCGGATCGTCGCCGAAGTCATCGTCGGCATCATTCGCCGTGACCCCGAGTCGTATCTGGCCAACGATCCGTCGTGGCGGCCGACGCTCCCCTCCCATCACCCGGGCGACTTCAAGATCCGTGACCTCCTCATCCCGGCCCGCTAAAAGGCAACATGTCGGAAAGCAAAGCTGGAACTAAAACGGAATCGCGAGCGGTTGCACTCGCGCGCGCCCACCTGGAGGCGTGGACCAATCACGACTTTGACACAGCGCGAGGCAATTTAGCCAAGGACGTCCAGTTCTTTAGCCCCGCAGGCAATCTGGTGGGCATCCACGAGTACATGGATGCCCCGAGGGGCCTGACGCAATTCGCCAAACAGGTGGTACCCGGCAGCCTGCGCATCATCGCCGCCATGGGCGACGAGCGGAACGCGCTGATCATGTATGAAGTCAGCACCGAAGGCGGACCGATTGGGTCGAAGGTGTTTCCTTCGGCTCAGACCTGGCTACTAGACGACAACGGAAAGATCAAGGTCGAGCGGATCGTGTCATACGCGGCTCCGCGGTGAGATCACCGGCCTAATACGGAATTGCCGTTGGGCAGCCTCCGGCTGGCATCATGAACGGTATGCCGTTCTTTGGTTACCACATGCCGAGCTTCACGTATCCGGGTGTGCCCCCGGACCGGATCTTCGAACACGCGGCTGAGCTCGCGCGCTCGGCGGAATCCGCCGGCTTCGAGCTGGTCACGGTGATGGACCACTTCTATCAGATCACCGGCATCGGCGCCGAAGAGGAGACCATGCTTGAGGGCTACACCACCCTGGGGGCGCTCGCGCGCGAAACCAGCCGAGTGTGCCTGGCCACCCTGGTGACCGGCGTGACCTACCGCAACCCGGCACTCGTCGCGAAGATGATCACCACGCTCGACGTCATCTCAAAGGGGCGCATGATCTGTGGCATCGGCGCCGCTTGGAATGAGTCGGAGCACGTCGGGTACGGCTCCCCATTTCCGCCGATCCGCGAGCGCATGGACCGGCTGGACGAGGCGCTGAACATCATCAAGCTGATGTTCACGCAGGAGCGGCCCTCCTTCAGCGGCACGCATTACCGGATCGACCGCGCGCTCAACAACCCCAGGCCAGTACAAGCGGGTGGACCGAAAATCCTGGTTGGCGGCGGCGGCGAGAAACGCACCCTGCGCCTCGTCGCGCGCTACGCGGATATGTCGCACTGGTTCGGCCCACTGGCCGACATCAAGCGAAAGAGCGAAATCCTGGATCGCTACTG
>VBFX01000132.1 GCA_005889395.1 Chloroflexota bacterium | reverse complement strand
GACCACAGTGATGGCACGGTGATCAGTGCCGCCGGACAGCGACGTGGAGCGCGGCGATGCCAAACGTCAGCCGCTCCGCCGTAACCGTAAAGCCCAGGCGCTCGAGCTGCTGAGTGAGCTCAGCCGGCTCGGGAAATGCCTCGACCGTTTCCGCCAGGTAGCGATACGCCGATCCCTCGCCGGCGCTAAGGAGGCCGGCCACCGCAGGCATCACCCGACTGAGATAAAAGTGATAGGCCCGCATCAACAGGCCGCCCGGGGGTGGCGCGAACTCGAGGATGACAAGCCGCCCACCCGGGCGCAGCACGCGATGCATTTCTCGAAGTGCGGCGTTGCGATCGACCAGATTGCGCAGTCCGAATCCGGTCGTCACGGCATCGACGCTGGCGTCGGGCTGGTCCAGCCGGGTGACGTCGCCGAGGCGAAACTCGACCTGTGGCTCGCGCCGGCGGGCCAGTTCCAGCATCGCTGGCGAGAAGTCGACTCCAATCACCCGGCCCGATGGTCCGACAAATGACATCAACTCATGGGCGAGCTTTCCCGTGCCGGTGCACAGGTCGAGTGCCGTCTGGCCCGGGCGGAGCGACGCGCGCTGGGCGGCGCGCCGGCGCCAGGCGCGATCCCGGTCCACGCTGAACAGGCGATTCCGAGCGTCGTATCGGGCGGCCACCTGGTCGAACATCTGGCGGATTCGATCGGCCCGCGCCTGCTGCCCCACGCTCACGATTATGGTCGCCTCAGGCCGGATCCCGATTGCGACCGGTGCGGCTCTGGAGTACGGTGATCTCGTGGCAGAACTGGGCCGCCGGGTCGGCATCGGGCTTGCCGCCCGTGGCGACGTGCGCGACGTAACGGCCTGGGCGCGCCGCGCCGAGGACCTTGGGCTCGATTCCATCTGGGTCCACGACAGCTACTTCGAGCGGGATCCCATCACCTACCTGAGCGCGATGGCAATGGAAACGCGCCGCATCGGACTGGGCGCGGGCGCCCTCAACCCCTACACCCGCCACCCGGTGGTCGTGGCGATGACGATGTCGGCCCTCGACGACCTCGCGCCTCGCCGCATCACGCTCGCCCTGGGAAGCGGCTTGCCACTGCGGCTTTCCCAGATGGCGATCCCTTATGACGACACGGTCGCCCGCGTCTCGGAATCGATCGACCAGATCCGCCGGCTGTGGAGCGGCCAGCCGCTGAAGCTCAATGACAAAGTCCCCCCACTGCAACCGATGTTTCAGCCACCGCATCGGATCCCGATCTACATCGCGGCCTACCGCACGCCATTCCTGGACCTGTGCGGGGAGAAGGCCGACGGCTACCTGGCGCGGCCTGCCGAGTCGCTGCCCGCATTTCAGAAGATGCACGCGCGCGTTCTGGAAAGTGCCGCCACGCACGGACGGGCCGCGGGCGACATCGACTTCCGCGGCTACCTCCTCTGCCTCTTCGACAGCAGCCGGCAGGAAGCGTTGAACCGGGCCAAGCGCGAGCCCTTCGTGATTTACATGATCTCGGTGCTCAGCGACATTTCCATGAAGCGGGCGGGGTTCGATCCCGCGTTGCGCGGCCAGATCGCCACCGCCTGGCGGGCCGAGGACTACCACCGCGCGGGCGAGCTGATTCCGGATGAGCTGCTCGACGCGTTCATTCTCTGCGGCACGGTCAACGAGGTGGCGGCGCGGGCCTCGGCCTACCACGACGCAGGCATGGATGTACCACTGCTGCAGCCGATCCTGCAGGAGACTGCCCAGGTCGATGCCGTGCTCGATGCCGCCGTCGCCTACGCTTCGGAATCGGTTACGTCATCGACGGCTCCCAGCAGCCTTAATGGCCCTCCCCCGCGTGCGAGGGAGGGCAGGGTGGGGGCTTCTATTGGCCGCAGGCTGGCCGGGGCATGGGAGGTCGTCCGTCCTTTCAGCTTCACGGCCTCGGTGCTACCGGTCTCGGTGGGCGGCGCCATCGCGCTCAGCCAGGGTCGCATGCACTGGCCGCTTTTCATCGCGGCGTTGCTCGGGGCGCTGGGGCTGCACATCGGCACCAACGTCATCAACGAGATCTATGACGTCCGGCACGGCATCGACTCGATCACGTCGCCGCGAATGTCGATGGCGATTCTCAAAGGCAGGATAAACGAGCGCGATGCGTTCGTGGTCGCCTGGTCGGGATTCATCCTTGCCCTCCTGATGGGCATCTTCCTGATCCTGCATCGCGGATGGCCCATCGTGTTGCTCGGATTGATCGGCTTCATCGGCGGCTATTTCTATACGGCTCCACCGTTCCAGTACAAGTACCGAGCGCTTGGCCTCCCACTCGTCTTCCTCTTGATGGGACCCCTGATGGTGGTCGGCGCGTACTACGCGGTGACCGGCACCTTCGACCCGAACCTCTTGATCGTCTCGCTGCCCGTCGGGCTGCTGGTGACGGCGATCCTGCACGGGAATGAGTGGCGTGACGTGGCGGAAGACACCCGCCACGGCTTTACGACGTTCTCGGCCCAGGTGGGCCGGGAGGCCGCGCATTGGGTCTACGTGATGCTCGTCCTGGGCGCCTACGTCGCGGTCGGGCTGGCGGTGATGGTCGGCGCGCTCCCCACGCTCGCCCTCCTCACGTTGTTCAGCCTGCCGCTGATGGCCTGGATCCTGCGCGACGCCGAGCGCGGGGCCGAGGGCCACCTCCGCGCAATCGCGATGATCGACCTGATGACCGCTCGCCTGCACAGCGCCTTCGGTGTGCTGCTGCTGGTCGGGCTGGTCGCGGGATCGGCAGTCCGCTGAAGCGCGTCATCGCCGGGCTCGGCCTGGCCGCGGCCGTCTGGACAGCCGCCTTCCGCGGGCCGCGGTCGCAGTTCTGGCTTCGGATGTCGCTCGGGGTCGGCGGCCTCGGTGCCTACGCGCTGGCCACCGAGCCGGCCATGCGGCGGGAACGGCTCCGACTTCGGGATCTTGCGACCGGGCTTGGGTCAGCCGCGGGCCTTTATGTGATCTTCCAGGTCGGCGACCGGATGGCGCGGCGCATCATGCCGGCCGGTGATCGCGATATTGCCGGCATCTACGACCTGCGGACGCAGGCTCCACGCTCCACCATCGCCAGCACGCTGGGCTTCGTCATCGGGCCCGGCGAGGAACTGTTCTGGCGGGGCCTGGTGCAGCGAGGTCTGATGCGACGCTACGGGCGCATCCGCGGCACCCTGATCGCGTCATCGATCTATGGCGCCATCCACCTCGTGTCTGAAAATCTGACGCTCACGGGCGCCGCTGCGACCGCAGGCCTCTACTGGGGCGCCCTGTACGCGCGCGAGCAGCGGCTGGCCCCGTTGATCATCAGTCACGTCTCGTGGGACATCTGGATCTTCCTGATCGCGCCGACCGGGTAAAGTGATGCCATCCTCAAGACCGAGTTGAAGCTAGGCCAGGAGCTGATCGGCGCCGATGCCATCCAGCGGCGCGTCCGCGAGATTGCCGAGCAGATTTCCCGGGATTATCAAGGCCTCGAGCGGCCGCTCATCCTGCTCTCGGTCCTCAAGGGTTCGGTCTGTTTCGCCACGGACCTGAGCCGCCATATCACGGTCCCCGTCAACTTCGATTACGTCGCGGTCAGCAGTTACGGCGCCCAGACTCAGTCGTCGGGACACGTCCAGCTGCTCAAGGACCTGACCATGGATGTCGCAGGGCGGGACGTGTTGATGGTCGAGGACATCATCGACACCGGACTCACGACATCCTTTCTATTCGACCACGTCCAGCGCCATCGGCCGAAGGCGCTCAAGCTCTGCGTCCTCCTCAACAAGGAGGAGCGCCGCATCACGCCGGTGCCGATCGCCTATAAGGGGTTCGACATCCCCAACCACTTCGTGGTCGGCTACGGGCTCGACTACGACGAGCTCTACCGGAATCTCACCGCCGTCCACATTCTCGAGCCCTAGCGTGGTGGCCGCTGTCCAACGATTCCCACGAAGATGATCACGGCCACGACGAAGATGAGCAAGCCACCCCACGGGTTGGCGAGCCTCAGGAGCGCCGCAACTTGATCCGGCAATAGCGTCGACGCGAGAAACAAGGCCGCGATGAGGAGCGTCACGCCCTGCCAGCTCACGCGAAGCACCCGAGGCAGGTGATCGATGTAAACGTAGTACGGAGCGAAAACGCGCCGTCCGATGCCAGCCGGATTGGTTACAAGGACGGCGATGATCGCAAACAGGACGAACGCGATGATTGGAATTCGCTTACGTTACTGGTTCGCGCCGCCCTCGAGCGAGTTGAGGAGTTGCTTGACGGCGTTGATCGGGATGGCGAACCCGACGCCGACATTGCCGGCAATCGGGCTCTCGATCGAGTCATTGACACCGATCACCTGGCCGAGCGTGTTGAGCAGCGCGCCGCCCGAGTTGCCCGGGTTGATCGGCGCGTCGGTCTGGATCAAGCCGCTCAGACCAGTGCCCTGATTGCTCCGGTTCAATCCCGAAACGATTCCGGCGGTCATCGTCTCGGCGAGGCCGAAAGGCGCCCCGATCGCGTAGACGGCGTCGCCGACGCGAAGCGTATTCGAATCGCCGAGTGGGATTGGATGCAGACTCGACGCCGCCACCGAGACGTGAACGACGGCAAGGTCAGCAGCGGTGTTCGACCCGGCGACGCTGGCCGAGGCCGTCTTGCCGTCGCTGAAGGTCACCTGGATCTGGCTCGCTCCCGCGATCACATGCGCATTGGTAAGGATGTTGCCGCTGGTGTCGAGGACGATGCCGGAACCGGTCCCCTCCCCGGTCCCACCTCGGCGGGCAACTTCGGTCGTGATGGTGACAATGCCCGGCGCCGCCTGCTTGTAAAGCGCTGCGGCGGACAGAGGCTGCGCCGCGACCGCGTTACTCGCGGCTGACACGGCCGGACTCGAGGTGGCCGAGGCGTTGGAGGTCGCCGGCAACCGGCTGATGACTGCCTCAGCGCCCAGTGCCCCGCCGCCGAGTCCACCGATCAAGACCAGCGCGCCGATGAGCATGGTCCGTGCTGTGGGGCGTCCGCCTCGCGGCGACGCCGAAGTCGGCGGAAGCGGCGAGCTCACCGGTGGCGCGTCACTGGGCTCCGCGATCATCTCCTGATGATGGACCACGCACCCTTACGAAAGGATGATGGACAGCTAAGGGCCCCCTAAGACTTTTGGCGGATCAGGAGGCTTGCTGGACGCCCGGGTGGTCGGCGTTGCCGCTGAACCCGTTTCGCTGGCCCAGCACGTCGGAGACCGTCTGGCTGAGGTGACTCGGCAGGAGATGGGCCTTCACGAGATAGGCGGCAGCCCCAAGTCGCTGCGCTTCCTTCATCAACTGCGGGTTGTCGTCCTCGCTGCAGATGACGACCGGGACCTCGCCGGTGGCTCCATCCTCGCGCAGAGCGGCCAGCACCTGGAGGCCATCGAGCTGCGGAACATGAATATCGAGCAGGATGAGATCCGGTGTCAGTGAGCGAGCGAGTCTGAGCCCCGCGGCACCATCCGACGCGACCGCGACGCGATACCCATCGAGTTGCAGTTTCAGCTGATAAAGATCAGCAATGTCGGGATGATCCTCGACCATTAGAACGCGGGGCTGGCGCGGCATGGTGTCCCTCAGGGGCCATCAGCGTACGGCCGAAGCGCACCAGGGTCAAGCCATCAGTTGAGGGGACAAATGCAGGCGAACAGCACTCATTTTTGGGACACGTTACACAAGCATGAAAACGCGTTTTTGCGGTGGCCGCGGCCCCGGATTAGTGGCTGCAGCCGCGAGCCGTGCCGGCATCGGCGCCGGTGTCGAACGAGCTACCGCACGAGCAGCTCGAGACGGCATTGGGGTTGTGCACCGTGAATCCGCCGCCCATGAGGCTGTCCACGAAATCGATCTCGGCGCCCTTGATGTACTGGGCGCTGACCGAGTCGACAAACAACCGTACGCCACCCAGGTCACTGATGGCGTCGCCCTCTTCGGGCCGGTCCTCGAAGCCCATGCCGTAGGACATGCCTGAGCAGCCGCCTGGCTGGACGAAGACGCGCAAACCCATCTCAGGGCGTCCCTGCTTCTGCAAAAGGTCACGCAACTGCGTGAGGGCGGAATCGGTGATGCTGATCAGCTGGGTGTCTTGTTCGATCATTTCCTGAGCCATGTGAGATTCATTATAGGGCCTGCGTTTCCACAATCCGTCAATTCCGA
This sequence comes from Chloroflexota bacterium, assembly GCA_005889395.1. Taxonomy (GTDB): domain Bacteria; phylum Chloroflexota; class Dormibacteria; order CF-121; family CF-121; genus CF-13. The sequence goes on along the minus strand of VBFX01000132.1, from coordinate 4,692 downwards.
GTTGTGACGGGCTGGTAACACGCTCTACGGGAATTGCTGTTTCGCCAGGGGGCGGACCGCCACGCCGGGGCCTTCTCCCGAGCGTGGACGGAGCTCCCTGATCCCATACACGTAGCGCCGTTGACCTCGGTAAGTGAAGTAGGGAGGCTGGTCGGGGTGGCCGGCACGAACCAACCGATCGATCTGCTGCAGGGGTTGATCCCAATCCAGCTCGGCATGCCGCACGGGCGGCTCGTAGCTCCCCTGCGCGAGGTCGACGGGGAGCGCCTCCGCGCTTCCCGCTTTCAGTCGTGACAGCGTCTCGTCCAGCGCAGCAAGACCCTCCGCGACCAGCTTCTTGCTGAGCGAGCCGGCGGTCTCCCCGACGGATACTCGCGTGCGCCGTTGGGCCAGGATCGGTCCGGCGTCGATACGCGGCACCGTCACATGGACCGTGATGCCGGCCTCGGCATCACCATTCGCGAGCGTCCAGTAGATCGGCTCCGGTCCGCGGTGCCGTGGCAGCAGGGACGGATGAATGTTGAGCCAGCCACGGCTGGGTACCGCCAGCGTTTCCGCGGCCAGGATCTGATCGAAGCTGGCCATCACGACCACGTCCGGACGGTAGGCCCGCAACGAGCGGATGAACGGCTCGGCGTTGGCGTTGGCCGCCACCTCGACCGGGCGGCCAAGGTGCCCCGCGATGCGCGCCACCAGGTCAGGCTTGGGGTGGGTCCGCTGCCACCGCGTGCTGCAAACCGCTGCCACCAGGTTCACCCGTTTCTCGATCAGGTGCAGCAGGAACGCCGTTCCATAGTCTGAGGGAATCCCGCAGAACACGATCCGCAGTCCCCGCTCATCAAGAGGCGGGCCCGCGTAGGGTCGCGCCGGCACCTCCTCGAGATCGATGGGGACCATCGAGAATTCCGGCTTCGACCAGATTCGGTCGGCGAGATCATCGAGCCAGGGGTCGTCAAAGGCGGGCCGAGGAGTAAGCGCCGCCTCGGTCACGCCATCGCCCGGCGGACGATGGGCGGGCGCTGCTCATCATCGCCGTAGGCCCAGCCGAGCAGGTCCATGACATGGACCACGGGAATGTCGTGTCCGGCGCGCTGCAGACCCATGCCTACCTGAAGGATGCAGCCCGGGTTGGCGGACGCGATCACCTGCGCCCCCGAATCGATGATGTTGCGCACCTTCCAGCCGAGCGCCTCTTCGGAGATTTCCGGCTGGGTCAGGTTGTAGACCCCGGCGGAACCGCAACACCAGTCGGACTCCTTCATCTCGACCAGCTCGATGCCGGGAATCATGGCGAGCACCTGTCGCGGCTGCTGGTACACCTTCTGACCGTGCACCAGGTGGCAGGGATCCTGGTAGGCAACCTTGAGGCGGATCGGGCGCGCCGGTGGCCGGAGCCCAAGGCTGATGAGGAACTCCGAGGCATCCTTCACGGTCCGTGAGAAACCGGGGGCGGCCTCCCGGCGCCCGGCATCATTGCGCAGTTGCACCTCGTATTCCTTCATGTTCGAGCCGCAGCCGGCAGCGTTGACCACCACGGCGTCGAGGCCCTGCTCAGCGAAGGCGTCCATGGTCAGGCCGGCGAGGTGTTCGGCCGTCTTCGCCTCGCCGGCGTGCGACGCGAGAGCACCGCAGCAGACCCGCGCGGCGGGCACGATGACGTCGCAGCCGTTGCGCGCCAGGGCAAGGGCGGTCCGACGATTCGTGCCCCGAAACATTTCGTCCTGGATGCATCCGGTAAGCAGGCCGACACGGGCGCGACGCGTCGCCTGCGCCGGCGTCAGCCCGGGTAGCGCCGCCCGCCGCGGCCGCGCGTCGCCGACCGGCGGGAAGGCGGCAAACTTGCCGAGGGGCAGGATCTTCCATGCGCCACTTCGCCGTAAGAGTGCGGGCAGCCGCACCGTTCTCGTGGCCCGATACAGCCAGCCCACGAGGCGGAGGCGTCCCGGGTGCGGCAGCAAGCCGTTGAGGAGCACGGTGCGCACCATCCGGTCGCGACGGTTCTGCGGCGGCGTCTTTGCGCGCGCCATCTCCATCACGGTTCCGAACTGGACACCAGACGGGCAGGCCGTTTCGCAGGCGCGGCAGTTGAGGCACTGATAGACGTGGGCCTGAAAGCGCGGGTCGTCGAACGCCACTAACCCGAGTGTCGCCTCCTTGATCTGCCACATCCGCCCGCGTGGGCTGTCGCCCTCGTGATGCAGGCTGCGAAAGGTCGGGCACTTGGGCAGGCAGAGCCCGCAGTGAATGCAGTCCCGGACCAGGTCCATGTCGATGCCGGCGGCCGGCGAGGGCACGCCGTCCCGCTGGAGCTGCGCCTTGAAGTCGAGCGAGGCGACGTCGCGCATCAGTCCCCCACCTAGATCCCGCCCACGAACCGGCCCGGGTTGAGGATCCCGTTTGGATCGAGAGCCTGCTTGAGCGCGCGCATGATCGGAAACCCGGGGGGCGGCGGCCCCCAGATGTCGAGAGCCTCCTTGAGCGCGACCGGGGCCGCGACCACTACCACCTGCCCCTCGGCGCCGGCCGCGGTGCGAAGACGCGACAGCGTGGCGGCGGCAGCCGGCGCCGGTACTCGAATGTCGACGACGCCCGACGCGGGCTGGGCCAGCACTCGGGCGTCCGGCGGAACGGCCGCCACCAAGAGCGGGCTGGCCGCGAGCGGAACAATGGCGCGAAGCACCACGTCGTCATCCGCGGGCGTGGACCAATCACGGGCGACGTCCCAGAAGCCCGGGGGAGTCTCGGCGTCTTCCACGGCGCCCCCGGCATCGCGCACGAATCGGACAGCCTGGTCTTTTGCCGCTTGCACCTCGCGCGCATACCCCTCGAGTTTGAGCGCCAGGTCCCATCGACCTCCAGCACCGTCCTGGACGATGGCGGTGGCGGGCGCGAGGTATTGGTGGGCAAGCTTGAGCCCCACCTCGAGCGCCGGCGCCGGCGCCTCGAAGTGGGCGAGCAGCATCGCTTCCATTTCGGGTCGTGCCTGGACTTTGAAGTTCACTTCGGCCACCACCCCCAGCGTGCCAAGGGCACCGATGTGCAGCTTCATCAGGTCGTAGCCGGCGACGTTCTTCACCACCTTGCCGCCGGCACGCGCGACCTTGCCCGACGGATACGCCACCGCAATCCCGATCACCCAGTCACGCACCGTGCCGTAGCGGCCTCGGCTGAGGCCGTTGGTGTTGGCCGCGACCACTCCGCCGACGGTCGCTTGTTCCGGATGCGGCGGATCGAGCGGGAGGCGCTGGCCCTGCTCGCGCAGCGTGGCCTGCAGGTCGCGCAGCCGCATGCCCGCCTCGACGCGGCAGGTGAGGTCGGCGGGTTCGTACTCGAGCAGCCGCGTCATCCGTTCGGTTGAAAAGGCCACGTCGTAGCGCCGTGGCGGAGCGCCCAACCGCATTTGTGTGCCACCGCCCCAGACCACCACGGCGGCCGGGGCGAGGTCGCAGAGACGTAGCCCACGCGCCGCATCTTCGGCGTCCTCCGGGCGCATCACCGTCGACGGCAGCAGACCGTCGACGCTGAGCCCGCGCTGCTCATCGACGCCGATCTCGTGCCCGGGTAGTGCCTGGGCGCGCGCCTTCACACCCATACGTCCTCGCCGGCGGCAACCGCCGCGCGCGGCTGCCGGCGCGGGTATCCGGGCGGCATCGGCACCTTAGACGGCTCGAGCCCCTCGCCAGGAAAGACCTTTCCGGGGTTCATGAGGCACTGGGGATCAAAAACGCGGCGGACGCGATCCATCACTTCGAGGTCGTCATCCGAGAAGACATAGCGGATGTTCTCACGTTTTTCCAAACCGATCCCATGTTCGCCGGTCACCGATCCGCCGGCATCGGCACAGAGCTTCAAGATCTCGTCGCCGATCCGAAGCACGGCTTCGTACTGACCCGGTTTGAACGCATCGAAGAGAACGAGAGGGTGAAGGTTGCCGTCGCCGGCGTGGAACACGTTGCAGATCTTGAAACCGGTGCGCTCGCTGATGGCGTCGATCTTCGCGAGCGTCTCGGGCAACCTCGTGCGGGGCACCACGCCATCCATCACGTAAAAGTCCGGCGACAGGCGACCCATCGCCGAGAAGGCGCCCTTGCGCCCTTTCCAGAGCGCCTGGCGTTCCGCCTCGTTGCGAGCGACCCGCACCTCACTGGCGCCGTTCTCGCGGCAGACCCTCGCCATCCGCTCGCCGAGGTCCTCGGCAACCTCCGGGGTGCCGTCGACTTCGAGCAGTAAGACCGCGCCGGCGTCCAACGGGTAGCCCGCGTGCGACGCGGCTTCGATCGCCTGGATGGAGAGCTTATCCATCATCTCGATCGCGGCCGGCAGGATCCCGGTACGCACGATGGCGGACACGGCGTTGCTGGCGGTGGCAACATCGGGGTAGACGGCCATCAAGGTCTTTTGCACCGGCGGCAGCGGTTGGATCTTCACCCAGATCCGGGTGACGACGCCCATCGTCCCCTCCGATCCCACCAGCACACCGGTCAGGTCGTAGCCGATCGCCTCCGCGGCATTGCGCCCACCAACCTGCACCAACTCACCGTTGGCGAGTGCAACCTCGAGACCGGTGACGTGGTTGACGGTGACGCCGTAGAGGAGCGTGTGTGGGCCTCCCGCGTTGGTCGCGACGTTTCCGCCGATGGTGCAGGCGCCCTGGCTCGACGGGTCCGGGACATAGTAGTAGCCCTGCGGCTT
>VBFX01000131.1 GCA_005889395.1 Chloroflexota bacterium | reverse complement strand
GCTGTCAAACGGTCGCATTCCGCGTAGCTTCGGAGGCTAGCGCTTTGGAGGGGATACCCTCGCGACGACCTGCTGCTGGTAGTGGTTCGGGTTGCTAAGTCATTGTCGTAGGTGCTCACGAAGGTGGAGTAGTCGATCCACGCCGGCAAAATCGTTGCCAAAGTAATCGCCTATGAGCGTGTCCATCGGATTGCACGGACAGCTGCGATTAGGACTGTTGAGCTGGGGATCCCAGCCATGCTCGGTCATGCTCTGGCGCGACCGATTACTGCATCAACGCGAACGTCCAGTTCTATACGCCGGACCTCAAGCCAATCGGGCACAACATTCGACTGACCGAGCATGGCTGGGATCCCCAGCTCAACAGTCCTGATCGCAGCTGTCCGTGCAATCCGATGGACACGTTCATCGGCGATTACTTCGGCAACGATTTTGCCGGCGTGATCGACTACTCCACCTTCGTGAGCACCTACGACGATGCCGGCAGCAACCCGCACCACTACCAGCAGCAGGTCGTCGCGAGGGTATCCCCTCCGAAGCGCTAGCCTCCGAAGCGACGCGGAATGCGACCGTTTGACAGCGGGTCCGTGAGCCCGTAGACTTACCCGGAACTTCGTCCTTTAACCCGGTCCAGCGAGACCGAAAGGAGAATTCGGTGCGAGACACCCTGACCGCTCCGCCCGCGCGGACGCAGGTTCCCATCCGGCATCTGACCGGTCCACAGGCCCTGGATCGTGCCCTGATCGAGCACCTGCTCGCGCGTGCTGCCGCATTCGAACAAGGAGTGGCGATGGAGGCCGTGCCGCTGTCGGGGCGGCTGCTCGCGACCGTCTTCTACGAGCCGAGCACCCGGACGCGCTTTTCCTTCGAGGCCGCCATGCACCGCCTTGGCGGGCAGGTGCTGAGCGCCGAGAACGCGACCGGTGCCTCTTCGGCGGCCAAAGGCGAATCGCTGGAGGACGCCATCCGCGTCATCGGTAGCTACGCCGACGGGATCGTCCTTCGTCATCCCGAGGTCGGTGCTGCTGAGCGGGCGGCTCGAGTCGCGCCGGTGCCCGTCATCAACGCCGGAGACGGGCCAGGGAGTCATCCAACGCAGGCGCTGCTCGACCTCTACACGATCGAAAAGGAACTGGGCCGCCTCGACCATCTGCGGATCGGCCTCGCGGGCGATTTGCGCCATGGTCGCACGGTCCGGTCGCTGGCGTTGCTGCTCGCGCGCTTCCCTGGGAATGAGCTGGTGTTGATCTCGCCGCCGGCGTTGCGCCTGGGCGCGGATGTCACCGCCGCCCTCAATGAAGCGCAGCAAGGCATGCGGGAGACCGCTGACCTGGGTGGCGCCATTGCGGACCTCGACGTCCTCTACCAGACGCGCATTCAGGCCGAGCGCTTCGAGTCGTCCGAAGAATACGAGCGACATCGCGGCGTCTACGTCGTGAACGCTGACCTGATGCGGCGGTTGCCCGAGCGCGCCATCCTGATGCATCCGCTGCCGCGGCTCGACGAAATCGATCCGCGGGTCGACGCCGATCCGCGGGCTGCCTATTTCCGGCAGGCGCGCAACGGGCTGTGGGTTCGGATGGCCGTTCTCGATTGGGCGATGGGGCGCTGATGTTGCGGACTCCACCCACCAAGGCCGTGATCCTCGATGCCGAGGGCCTCCGCCGCGCCTGGCGACGGATCGCGCATGAGGTCATCGAGCGACAGCCAAACCTGGCGCAGCTGAGCCTGCTCGGCATCGTCACGCGTGGCCTGCCGCTGGCCCAGCGGCTGGCGGCCACCCTCGAGGAGCTCGAAGGGGTCCGGCTTTCCGTGATCCCGCTCGACGTTCGCGCCTATCGCGACGACCTGCCTCGCGCGGCGGCCGCCCCCTTACCCGTCCTGCCAGCCGTCGCGGTCGACGGCCGGCCGGTCTTGCTCGTCGACGACGTCCTCTTCAACGGGCGAACGGTGCGAGCCGCCATCGACGCCGTGATCGCCGCCGGACGGCCGACACAGATCCAGCTTGCGGTGCTCGTCGATCGCGGTCATCGAGAGCTACCGATCCGCCCGGACTACATTGGCAAGAACGTTCCCACGTCGCGGCAGGAATGGGTCGACGTCCATCTCATCGAAACCGATGGCGAGGATTCCGCCCGCATTGTCGAGCGAGGGGACTCCTGATGCGCCTGCACCACGTCCGCGTGCTGGGTCCGACAGGTTTGTCGACGACGCAAACGGTCGAGGTCAACGCCGAGGGTGCCGACGATCGCGACGCAACCGGTCTCGTCCTGTCTCCGGGCTGGATGGACCTGCATGCCCACCTGCGCGACCCCGGCTTCCCGCAGAAGGAGACCATGCTGTCGGGTGCAACCAGTGCCGCCGTGGGTGGATTCACGCACGTGCTCGCCATGGCGAACACCGACCCGGTGACCGATCGCGCCGGGCGGCTGCAGAGTCTGCTGACGCGGAGTCAGGCGCTGCCGATCCGCATCAGCTTCGTGGGCGCGGTCACGATCGGCCTCGAAGGCCGGCAGCTCACCGATGCCGTTGCGCTGAAAGCGGCCGGCGCGGTGGCGCTCTCCGATGACGGGCGTCATGCGATGGACGGTGTGATGCTTGGCCGTGCCCTCGGCGCGGCGGCTGCGGCCGGGCTGCCGCTCCTCGTCCATGCCCAGGCGGAGCAGCTGGGCGACGGCCCGGACGCGGAGGCGGTGGCCGTTACCGATGCGCTCAATGCCCTGCGGAACGCCAGCGGCGCTCGTCTCCACCTTCAGCATGTGAGCACGCGGGCGGCGGTGGACCTGATTGGTGCCGCGAAATCGGAGGGGTTGGCAGTCACGGCCGAAGCCACCCCGCATCACCTGGCGTTGAGCTCGCGTGACGTCTTTGCCTTAGGTCCACACGGCAATGTCAATCCGCCCCTGAGAAGCCCCGACGATCGTGATGCTTTGTGCGAGGCGCTGGTCGATGGGGTGATCGACGCGATCGCGACCGACCACGCGCCGCACGAGCTGGCGGCCAAGCAGGCCGGGGCGAACGGATTCCATGGCTTCGAGACCGCGGTCGGCGTCGTCCTCGGCCTTGGCCTCGATGGCGCCGCCGTCTACCGCGCGTGCGTGTCACGGCCTCGAGAGATCGTCGGCCAATCCCTGGAGGACGAATGGATCCTCATCGATCCAGACGCCGAATGGCGGGTCGATGCGGCGTCCTTTAAGAGCCGCGGCAAAAACACCCCGTTTCAGGGCCGGAAGTTACGTGGACGGGTCGTCATGACGATCTGCCGCGGCCAGGTGGTCACGGAGCGCGTGATGCAGCATGTCTGACGCGATGGTCCTCGTCCTCGAGGATGGCTTCACCGTCTTCGGCGAGCGCGGTGGGCAGGCGGTCCAGGCGAGCGGCGAGATCGTGATCAACACCTGCATGGCGGGCTACCAGGAGGTGCTCTCCGATCCGTCGTACGCGGGGCAGATGGTCGTCATGACCTATCCGCTGATCGGCAACTACGGCGCGACACCGGAATTCCAGGAGTCGGGCCGCCCCTGGGCTCGAGCGTTGATCACCCGCCAGCTCAGTACGTTTCATCAACACTGGCGCACCCAGCAGTCACTCACCGAGTGGCTCGACGGCTACGGCGTCCCCATTCTCACCGGCTGCGATACCCGGCGGCTCGCCCGGCATCTGCGCGGCACGGGTGCGCAGCGGGCGATCATGGGGCCGCGGCACGAACGCCCGGCGCTGCTCGAGCGGGTGCATCGCGTGACCCCGCTCGAGGAACAGGACCTGGTCCGGCAAGTCTCTGAGGGATTCCGCGATGTCGCGGAGCCCCTCGACCCGGCGCTGGCGGCGCGGTCAATGCGCAAGTGGACGGGGATGCGGCTCGTCCTCGTCGACTACGGGGTCAAGCGCAACATCTTGCGCTCGCTGCGCTCGCGGGATGTGGAGGTCGAAGTGGTGCCGCACGACAGCGACCTCGAGACCATCCTCGCCCTTCGTCCCGATGCGGTCGTGCTCTCGAACGGTCCGGGTGATCCGGCGCAGCTGCAGCCGGCCGTGGCGATGACCCGGCAGCTCATCAAGCGTGTGCCGGTGCTGGGCATCTGCCTCGGTCATCAATTGCTCGGGCAGGCCGCCGGGGCGCGCACCTCGCGGTTGCGATTCGGCCACCACGGCGGCAATCATCCGGTGCTCGACCTGCGGACGGGCCGGGTGACGATGACCTCGCAGAACCACGAGTTCGAGGTCGATGCCGAGAGCCTGCCAGCGAGCAGCGGCTTCCGCGTGAGTCATCGTAACCTGCACGATGGCTCGGTCGAGGGCCTGGTTCATGACCACCTGCCGGTGCGCTCGGTACAGTTTCACCCTGAAGGGGCGCCGGGACCCCAGGACAACCAGGTGATCTTCGATGAGTTCCTCGACCTGGTGGCCGGCCGCCAGGCGGCGCCGATCAGCGTCCACGAGCCGATGCGCCGTCCGGCGAGTGTCCTGGTCATCGGGTCCGGACCGATCGTGATCGGTCAGGCGGCCGAGTTCGATTACGCGGGAACCCAGGCCTGTAAGGCGCTACGCGAAGAAGGCGTCCGGACCATCCTGGTGAATTCGAACCCGGCGACCATCATGACCGACGAGGGCATCGCGGACCGTGTCTATATCGAGCCGCTGACGGTCGAGGCCCTGACCGCGATCATCGAACGGGAACGGCCTGATGGGCTGCTGCCCACGTTGGGGGGCCAGACCGGCCTCAACCTGGCCGTGGCGCTGGCCGACGCCGGGGTGCTGGATCGGTGCGAGGTTCGGGTGCTCGGGACGCCGCTCGCGGCGATACGCGAGGCCGAGGACCGGGACGCCTTCAAGGCCGTGCTGCTGCGCATCGGCGAGCCGGTGCCGGACAGCCGTACCGTCACGACGGTCGAAGCTGCCCAGGAATTCGCGGCATTCATCGGGTTGCCGCTCGTGGTCCGCCCGGCCTACACGCTCGGCGGCACCGGCGGCGGGATGGCCGAAAGCCCGCTCGAGCTCGAAGCCATCGTTCGCGAGGGACTGGCCGCCAGCCCGATCCGCCAGGTCCTGGTCGAGCGCTCGCTGTCTGGCTGGAAAGAGATCGAGTACGAGGTCATGCGGGACGGCAACGATACCTGCATCGCGATTTGCAACATGGAGAACCTCGATCCGATGGGCGTGCATACCGGTGACAGCATCGTCGTGGCGCCGAGCCAGACGCTCTCCGACCGCCAGTACCAGATGCTCCGATCAGCGGCGTTGCGCATCATCCGGACGCTCCGCATCGAAGGCGGGTGCAATGTCCAGTTTGCGCTGGACCCGGCTTCGGATCGGTACTACGTCATCGAGGTGAATCCCCGCGTCAGCCGATCCTCGGCGCTGGCGTCGAAGGCGACAGGATATCCGATCGCACGGGTTGCCGCGAAGATCGCGGCGGGACGTGGCCTGCACGAAATCCCGAATGCGGTCACCGGGCAGACGAGCGCAGCCTTCGAGCCGGCGCTCGACTATTGCGTCGTTAAGATCCCGCGCTGGCCGTTCGATAAGTTCCCGGCGGCGGACCGGACGCTGGGCACGCAGATGAAGTCGACCGGCGAGGTGATGGCGATCGAGCGGACCTTCGAAGCCGCGCTGAGCAAGGCGTTGCGCGCCCTCGAACAACGCCTTCCCGATGCCTCGCAATTGCGCGGCCGTCCGGACCTGCTGCATCAGCCAAATGATCGCCGGCTGATGGCGGCGATGCAGGCGCTACGAGACGGCGCCGGCCGTGACGAGGTCGGTGTGGCAACGGGATACGCGCCGTGGTTCGTCGACCGGCTCGCGTACATCACCGCCCTCGAGGCTGCGCTGGTCGGCCCCATCGATGCCGATCTCGTGCTGCGGGCGAAGCGTGCTGGCCTCGACGATGCCCGGATCGCGGAGCTGAGCGGCGGCCGCCTGCCGGTCACCGCGCTCGAGCCGACCTTCCGTCAGGTCGATACCTGTGCCGCCGAGTTCGAGGCAGTGACGCCGTATTACTACGCCACCTACGAAGACGAAGACGAGATCATCCGCAGCGGGAACACGGCGGTGGCGGTGATCGGCTCGGGCCCGATCCGCATCGGCCAGGGGATCGAGTTCGATTACTGTAGCGTGCACGCCTCAGCGGCGCTGCAGGAAGCGGGACTCCTGGAGGGGGTACGCAACGTGCTTCGCCGCGACCCGGTGCTTGGCGTGATGGTCCAGTTCGGCGGGCAGACCGGTCTGAACCTCGCGGACGCGCTGGCGGCCGGCGGGACCCGCATTCTCGGCTCGACCGTCGACACCATCGACCTGGCGGAGGATCGCCGTCGCTGCGAGGCCCTGCTGCGCGACCACGGCATCCCACAGTCGCCGGGCGGTTCGGCCACGAACGCGGAGATGGCCCTGGCGATCGCCGCGCGGGTGGGCTATCCGGTACTGGTGCGGCCATCGTACGTGCTCGGCGGGCGCGGCATGGAGATCGTCCACTCGGCGACGGATCTTCGACGCTATGTCGAGGCGGCCATCGGGTTCGGTGTCCGCGGGCCGATCCTCGTCGACAAGTACCTGCTCGGTCGCGAGCTCGACGTCGATGCGGTTTGCGACGGTGAGACCGTCCTGATTCCGGGCATCCTCGAACACATCGAGCGGGCGGGCATCCATTCGGGCGACTCCTTTGCCGTGTACCCGCCGATCACGCTCACGCCGGCCGAGACGGATCGCGTCGTCGAGGCGACCACTGTCATCTCGCGCTTGCTCAAGGCGGTGGGCTTGATCAACATCCAGTTCGTCATCCAGGACGGCATCCCGCACGTACTCGAAGTGAACCCGCGAGCCAGCCGGACGGTGCCCTTCCTGAGCAAGGTGACCGGGGTGCCGATGGTCAACCTGGCCACGCACGCTGCGCTCGGTCGCCCGCTCAGGGAGTTCGGATACGCCGGAGGGCTGCAGGCGCGTCGGCCACTGTATGCCGTCAAGGCGCCGGTCTTCTCCATGGCCAAATTGCCGGCCGTTGACGCGGTGCTCGGCCCGGAGATGAAGTCGACGGGCGAGGCCATGGGGATCGCGCAAGACCTGGCCACCGCCCAGTACAAGGCCTTCCTCTCGACGATGCAGGAACTGCCACCGGATGGCGCGGCCCTGTGCTCGATCGCGGACGCCGACAAGGAGGAGGCGCTCCCGATCCTGCGGGCGCTCCACGGCCTGGGCATCCGGCTCTACGCGACCGCCGGTACGGCGGCCTTCCTGGGCGAGTCCGCGATCCCGGCGACCACGGTGCAGAAGTTGCGGGACGGCCACCCCAATGTCGTGGACGTGATTCAGTCTGGCCAGGTCCATCTGGTCGTGAACACCGTGTCGGCATCCGCCCCGGTCGCCAACAATGGCGCCGGCGCGCCGCTGCGGGACGGGTACGAGATTCGCCGGGCGTCCGTCGAACGGCGCATCCCCTGCCTGACCTCGCTCGACACCGCTCGCGCGCTGGTCGATGCATTGCGAGCCTGGCGGCGCGAACATCGGTCGCGTGTGGCGACGCTCGGCGAGTACGTGGGCGCCGCCGCCGCTGGCGGGGGCGGTCGAGCTCGTGGTCTATCATCCGCCGTCAGCGGGCGCGGTCCGACCCGGGCAGTTCTTTCAGCTGGCCGTCGGCGCGCCGCATACCATCCTGCGTCGTCCTTACAGCGCCGCCTGGTCCGATTCGACGAGGGGAATCATCGGCTTCATCTTCAACGTGGTGGGCGCCGGAAGCGCGTGGCTGGCCGCCCGAGGCGAGGGCGACGAGCTGCACCTGCTCGGTCCGCTCGGGCGTGGCTTCGAGCTGGACGGCACGCGCCCTGCGGTCTGTATCGCGGGCGGCCTCGGCGTCGCGGTCTTCCCCGGAGTCGTTCAGGCACTGGTGGCGCTCGGCCGGAAGGTGACGATGCTTCAGGGCGCTCGCACGGCGGTCCAGCTTCTGCCGGCAGACCGGTTTCCCGGTGCCGACGTTCAGGTCGCTACTGACGACGGCAGTGCCGGCCGGCGAGGATCAGTCCTGACTCTTTTCCCTCCCCCGTTTACGGGGGAGGGCCAGGGTCGGGGCATTGATCTCTTTGCATGCGGCCCGACGCCGATGCTACAGGCTCTGATCGACACGGCACGCCGTCAGGAAATCCCGCTGTCATCAATCCAGGTGGCCCTCGAGACGCCGATGGGGTGCGGAGTCGGAACATGCCTTGGGTGCGCTGCGCCTCGGCGGGAGGGCGGATACCTGCTGACCTGTCAGGACGGGCCCTGCGTGCGTGCCGATCGTCTCGATTGGGATCGCATGGAGGATCAGTTCCATGGCTGAGCGCCTTGACCTAACTGTCGACCTCGGCCGGGGGCTTCGCCTGCGCAGCCCGGTGCTGGTCGCCTCGGGGACATTTGGCTATGGCTTCGATGCACCACAGGTGGACCGGGCCGCCCTGGGGGCCATCGTCACCAAAGGCACCACGTTACGAGCACGCGAGGGCAATGCCCCGAACCGGATCGCCGAGACGCCCTCGGGGATGCTGAATGCCATCGGATTGCAGAATCCCGGTGTCGACCACGTGGCGCGCGTCTACGCCCCTGTGTGGACCTCGTGGAACCTGCCGGTGATCGTCAACGTGGCGGGGGACGCGATCGACGAGTATGTCGCCGTGGCCCGCCGGCTCGACGGCGTCGCGGGAATCGCGGGGCTCGAGCTGAATATCTCCTGTCCGAACGTCGCCGATGGTCTGCAGTTCGGGGTGGAGCCCGACCTTGCCGCCGAGCTGACCTCCGCGGTGCGAGCGGTCACGAGGCTTCCGGTGATCGTCAAGCTGACGCCCAACGTGACCGACATCGTCGCGATTGCCCGCGCGGTCGAGGACGCGGGGGCGGACGCGGTGTCCGCGATCAATACCTATGTTGGGATGGCGATCGATGTGCGTCGCCGCCGTCCGGTGCTGTCTCGAGTGAGCGGCGGCTTGAGCGGACCCGCGATCAAGCCCCTGGCGCTGCACGCGGTCTGGCAGCTGGCGCAGGCCATCCGCATTCCGGTCATTGGGGTTGGCGGGATCACGACACCGGGCGACGCCCTGGAGTTCTTGTTGGCGGGCGCAGCCGCGGTGCAATTGGGTACCGTCAACTACACTCGGCCCGAGGCCGCGGGCGAGGTTCACGACGGCATCGCCGCGTATCTCGAGGAGCACGGATGGCCGGACTTAGGTTCCTTGCCGATCCGGTCTGCCGGTGTCCTCGCCAATGCCTGAGCGCAACCTGGGGGCAGACGATGCCCGTCGCGCGTTCGACGCAGCCGGAGCGTTCCTCCGCGGGCACTTCGTCTACACCAGCGGGCGGCATGGCGTCGATTACCTCGAGAAGTTCCGAATTCTTGAAGACCCGAAGGCGACCACCGCGCTTGCCGCCATGATCGCAATGGAATTCAGGCGGCTCATGCCCGAGCTGGTGGCAGGACCAACGACAGGCGGCATCATCCTTGCCTACGCGGTGGCACGCCAGCTCGGCGTCAGCGCCGTATACGTTGAGCGTGGTGAGACCGGCGGGCGCGTCTTGCGGCGCGGCTTCGAGGTCCCGCCCGGCACCAGGGTCCTGGTGGTCGACGATGTCGTCACCACCGGCGGATCCGTCTCGGAAACGGAGGCTTGCATTACCAACGCCGGCGGCGTCGTCATCGGGATCGGCGTGCTGGCGGATCGAACGGCCGGTCGAGCAGCGACCGACGTGCCGTTCTTTGCCTGCGTGACGGTCGATTTCCCGTCCTATCCGCCGGATTCGTGCCCGCAGTGCGCTGCCGGCATCCCGGTGGCCGCTCCACGCGGCAGCGGAAAAAAGGTCCCGGCCTAGCTTCTTACTGGATCCAGGAGGGGGCCGCGGCGGGGGTGCGGTGCAGCTGCTCGCGCATCTCGCGCCGCAGGCTTTGGCGCCCGACCGCGGGCTCGGTCTGCCGGGTCGGTGGCGGGGTCGGGCGCGCGGGCGGCTGCACGGCCTCGTCAACCGAGGCGCCGCGGGCCGCCCGAAGCACATGACGCAGCCGTACCGTCCAGGCCACCTTGCCAAAGTCCCATTGGCTAAGGCTGGGCTCGCTGTCGGGTTGGTAGACGATTTTTGCCGTGAGGCTCTGCTCATGATCGACGTCGGCCAGTTGGAGCGCGGCAGCGGATGCGCTCATCGGTGCGATGAGGGCGACTGCCGACGCCCCGGAATCGCGGACGATGCGCATGATTGCCTGTGTCGGTACGAGGTTATCGAGCACCGCCTCAGGGTCGAGTAAGAGCTGGACCGCCGCTTCTGAGGCCGAGCGTGCCACCGCGAGATGATCGAGCTCCCAGGTCGATTCCTTGCCGCTGGGACCGATCGTAAAGACGCTGGTCGAGAGAAGGTCCGATGGTTGGAGCCCTCGGATGCGCTCGCGAGTGATGCGGTCAGCGAACTCTTGCAGTCGATCGAGCTGGGAGCGCTGCGTTAGGCAGCCAATATCCTCAATGTATTGCATGTTGTGCCTGCCTTCTGAACCCGGGGACACTGCGGCCACGCAGCGTTGAGAGGAATTCTACCAGCGTCTCGCGCCGCAAACAACTTTTTTGCGCCTAAGCATCGGTGCCGCGACCGAAGGGCTTAGAAACGGTTCATGCGCCCAATTAGTTATGCACAACCTGCACACGAGGCCATTCCGTACCAATACTTGGGCAGCGCGCGTTGTGCCGGCGACGATGAAAATCACGAAGGTCGCGGCCATCACGGGCGGGTTGGTGCTGGGTGCGCTCGCAGGCGCTGCCTTTCAGTTCAGCTCAGTAAGCGCCGCTCAACGCGTGAGCACCCACTCGGCGACTGCCGTGTCAGCACCGCTGGCGAGCCCAACGGCCAGCCCCTCCCCGAGCCCGTCCTGTCCGCCGATGGGACTCGCGATCGCGTTCACAACCAATGTCACCCACACCTCGGTCCTCCACCTCCATCTTCCCTGGGGACGCCCGGGCGATGAGGAGGGAACGATGGTCGAGGATTACGGATCCTACAACGGCACGACGGTCCGCAAGCACCTGCCTGTGCACGATGTCACGACCGGATCGCTGATAGAGCTGTTCGGCCACAACGCCATCGACATCGTGCTCGACAGTGGCACACCGCTTTATGCGGTCACCTCAGGGACCGCATATAGGATCACCAACTGGACCATCCCGGGCTTTCCCCAGGGTTACGCCTCGGTCGTCGTTTCCGACGTACTCAAGGATGACCAGGGAGACACGATCGCGTTCCTCTACGGCCACGTCCGAGAGTTCGACGTGCCTAACGGCGCGCACGTCGACGCGGGGGCTTTAATCGCGAAGAGCGGCGGCGACCCGGACGATCCAGGCGCCGGTTTCAGCGATATGGCCAACGTGCACTTCGAGGTGATCGAGTCAGCACACCCACTGTTGGCTCATGCAGGCACCGTGAATCCGCACCAGTTCCTCGAGAACCTCTATGCGTACGCGGCGGCCTGCTCCTAGCGGTTAGGCCGTCCCCAAAACGCCTGGCGCTGAGGATCGACAGCCAACCCCCGCACCGCAGGCCAGTCCCTAACCGCCAAGATAGGCCGATGGCACAGGGCTGGGACCCAGGTCGGCCGTTGCTCGACATGACACCTGGTAGGTGGCTGCAGGAGCGCTTGTGGACCTGGGGCCCGGGAAGCAACCGTCAGGGCT
>VBFX01000364.1 GCA_005889395.1 Chloroflexota bacterium | reverse complement strand
TGTCACCGTAGACGGCGTAAATGGCCTCGAACGTCGGCTTGTCAATCCACTCGACGCCGTCGCGGGATCGTTGATCAGGACCCTGGTCGGCCGCACGCGAAGGGATCGCCCCCGTCTTGCAGCTACGCGGGCTGCGGCGCGGTGCGAATCCTCGCCAGGCGGTCGATGACCTGCTCAGCCTCGCGGACGATATCGTGCACGATCTGCCCTGCAGGCCTGATGTCGCGGATCAGGCTGCACGTCTGTCCCGCCCAAAAAGGCAGGTACTCGAGGTCGCTCGTGTATTCAGGAGTGGGCGTCAGGCTCGCGTATTTCGTGATCGCCATGGTCTGACCGGCGCGCGTCCGGCTCCCTACAGTCGTGCCCTCGCCGGGTCGCTGGCCAACCGGAGGCTTGCCGGCGGCCTCCCACTCTCGAACGATGGCGTTGCGCAGAACACGATGCGGCGCCTTCTCCCAGCCAACGTTGAAAAGATCCTCCACGTAGATGGTGTCTTCGGCGACGCCGCTTACGATGCGCTCTTTGTACAGGCGTGGGACGAAGGCTTCTTCGCTGGCCACGAACCGGGTGCCCATCGATACACCCTGGGCACCCAGGCTGAGGGCGGCTACCAGGCCTCGACCGTCGGCAACGCCTCCCGAGGCCAGCACCGGGATCGCCGTGACGGCGTCGACCACGGCGGGCAGCAGCACGGACAGAGCCGTTGTTCCCCGCACGTGACCGCCGGCTTCGACGCCCTGGGCGATCACGAAGTCGACACCCGCGGTGGCGGCCGCTCGAGCCTCATCGACAGACCCGACCTGGATCGCGACTTTTGCGCCATGCGCATGGGCCGGGCCAACGTAGGGTGTCGGATCGCCCCAGAAGAAAACCAGGAGTGGGACACCCGCATCGAGACATGCCTCGATGGGGCCCTCCGCGATGTCTTCGAGAATGAGGTTGACGCCAAACGGCTTCGTGGTCAGCGCCCGCACTCGCCCGATCAGCTCGCGAAGATAGGGCACGCTGAAACCGCTGGCGCCGAGCACGCCGCAGCCGCCCGCGTTCGAGACCGCCGCCACAACGTCCGGTCCGGCGCCAGGGCCAAACCCGGCCGACAGGATCGGGTGTTCGATCCCGAGGCGATCGCAGAGTTCTGTCTTGAGCATGACGGTTCCCTCCTCCGACCCGACCGATCGCTCGTATGACTTTAGAGGACTTGCGGTGGCAGGCGTTGACTTGCGCTCGCGGGTACCTCCAGGATGTGCGTGAGCTCCATCCGAGCTCAGCCTAGCTAACGCGGCGGCATAATCGGAGGAGGGCCGAGCGTCACATCGTCGATATCCGCGTGCGCGTTGACATAGGATTCGCTTTCGACGATCTGCGTCTTGAGGCGCGCTAGTCTGGCCGCGCTGTCGCCCAGCTCGCAGCGGGCATAGCGGTGCCTGAGTTCGTCCCAGAAGATTCCCACCGTGAGATGCACGCAAGATCCACTGCTGGGAATCGGCCGGTCCTTTGACGGATCCGGCGGCAAGTTGACCCGCTCGAACGTGGGGCATTCCCCGAAGTCCTCCGGAAACGGGCGCGAGTAAGGGCAGGCGTCGTCTGGAAGCTTCCCGATATCTTATCCACACCACTTCTGGACCGCCTGTGTCAACGCGGCGAATTGAGGCGAGACTTATTGCTGAGCTTGCCCGGCGCGGTCTAAGGCTGGCGCTGCGCGGGCCCCGCCACCGGCACGGCGACCAGGTGGTAACGATGCTCGGGCCGGCCGGGCGATCCGTACCGCATCACGACTTCGACCCGGCCCGACTGCACCAGGTGATCGAGGTAGCGCCGCGCCGTGACGCGGCTGAGGCTGGCGAGATCCGCGACCTCCACTGCCGCCAGGTCGCGGCCGGCCCCCTGCAGGATGCGGGTGACGAGGTCGAGCGTCGGCCGCGACAGGCCCTTTGGGAGTGTCTCGCCGCCACCGTGCCTGAGGATGGTGTAGAGGGTATCGACCGCGTGCTGGTCCGCCTCCGAGAGTTGCTTGAGCCGCTGGTGCATCGCGGCGTAGCTCTGCAGCTTCTCTTGAAGGGCAGCGAATCGAAACGGCTTGATCAGGTAATGCACGACGCCGCCGTGCATCGCGGCACGCAGGCTCTCCACATCGCGCGCGGCGGTGATGGCGATCACGTCGACCCGGGAGCCGCCGCCTTCGCGGATGGTTCGCATCACGTCCAACCCCGAGATGTCGGGCAGGTAAATGTCGAGGAGGACGAGGTCAGGCTTCGACTGCGCGATCAATCGCAGCGCCTCCGCTCCCGTTCCTGCCTCGCCCACGACGCTGAAGCCGGGTACCTTTTCGACGTAGGCCCGATGGAGCGCCGCGACGCGGAAATCGTCGTCGACGATCAGCGTGCGGATCATGACGCACCCACCGACACGTGCTTTGCGGTGAGGGGCAACCGAACAGTGAACAGGGCGCCGCCCTGGTTGATCACCGTCGCCTCGCCGCCGCGGCGTGCCGCCACCTGCTGCACGAGCGCGAGGCCGAGCCCGCGACGCGAGCCCGGGCCGGCCAGCTTGGTCGTGTAGCCCTCGGAGAAGATCCGGCCGAGGTCACCGCGGCTGACTCCGGGACCGGAATCATGCACCTGGATGACG
>VBFX01000130.1 GCA_005889395.1 Chloroflexota bacterium | reverse complement strand
AGCCGGTGATGAAATATTGCTGGCCAATGCTGAAAAGGTTGCTGACCACCCAGTAGAGCGCGAGCGCGGCCGCGAAGTTGAGTGAGATGAACCCGATGAAGACGGGCATGATCAGCGTCATGTTCTGCGTCATCGCCGCCTGGGTCGGGTCTTGAACCTGGCCCGGCTGGGTCATCATTTTGGTCTGCACGAAGGTCGTGAGACCGGCGAGGATGGGCAGAAGGATGGCCAGTGCGATGAACTGCCCCGGTTGCAGGGCCGTATGGTCCAGAGAGATGCCCAGGAAGCGGAAATCGTGGATCGGCAGGCTTTGGTGGGCGTCCCGAATGACGTAAAAGAGCGCGATCAGGATAGGGGACTGGACCAGCGCCGGCAGGCAGCCGCTCATCTGCGCGAGCGGGTTGATGTTGTGCTCCTTGTAGAGCTTCATGGTTTCCTGGTTGAGGAGCTGCGGATCCTTCTTGTACTTCTTTCGTAGCGCGGACAACTGGGGAGCGATCCGGCGCTGCTCCGCCTGAACGCGGCGCGAAGTGGTCAGCTGGTACTGAAAGATGGGAGAGATGATCAGCTTGATCAGGATCGTCAAGAGGACGATGGCGATGCCGAAGGGCCCGATCGATTCGGCGAGCGGGTTCCCGCTGAGGACGCCGAGGAAGGCCTTGAGGACGGCATGGATCGGCACACCGATCAGCGTCCACCAGAGCAGCCAGATCGGGTGCCAGAGTTCGCCGATCGTGTCCCACGGCTCGTGGCGGGTCGCCAGCAGGGCGAGCAGGGCCATCATGGCACGGGATCCCAGCCGCCGGCATGGAAGGGGTGGCAGCGCGCGATCCGGCGGAACGCCATGCCCCAGCCACGCCACCAGCCATAGCGCTGGATAGCTTCATAACCATACTGCGAGCAGGTGGGTATATAGCGGCAGCTCGACACCACGCCAAACAGGGGACCGAGCGTGACCCGGTAGACGCGGATCAGCGCCAGCGACGCCGCTGTCACGACCCCCAGCCCTTCGCCCACAGCATTTCCATCTCCTGGCGCAAGCGCGCAAATTCCGCGTCGACAGCACGAGCCCGTGCCACGATCACAACGTCACGGCCGCCTTCTGCCCGCGTCAACAACGGCCTCACCACTTCGCGCAGCCGCCGCTTGACTCGATTTCGGATCACGGCATTACGCAGCCCGCAGGCCCGAGCGCAGAGTCCGGTCGAAGTCCGCCGACCGGAGTAGCCGAGACCGCCGCTTCATCGGCGGTGGAGACTGGCGCTTACCGGTAGCGCCGGCTGGACGTCGGCGTCAGGCGGCGACGCCCCTTCAAACGGCGTGCCTTGATGACCTTGACGCCGCCCGTCGTCGACATGCGGGCGCGGAAACCGTGAACTTTGACCCGCTGCCGCTTCTTTGGTTGGTGGGTACGCTTCATCCAGACCTCAACGTTTTTCGGGGCCTAACCATACCATGTGCGGCGGTGCGCTTCGTACGTAGTTTCGGATTGCACGACTGGAAACCGTTTGCTATTATTCCGCTGCCCTGGAGAGCTACGGCAAATAGCCATCAACAACTTATACACATGAGGCTGGGGAGACCTCGATAGACTTCTCCACTGTTGTGGGAAGCTTGTGCATAAGTTCCGTCCTGCAAAAGCCGTCCATGGGCCTCGTTTCCGACTTCGCGGCGTGACGCGCAGCACCGGCTCTGCTCTCCACTGAAGTCGTGGTGTGCGTCGTGTTGCGTGGAGGAGCCGATGAACGGAGAACAGATTTGGCAGGCGGCGCAGGAGGAACTTCGGTTCCAGCTCAGTAAGCCAAGCTATGAGACCTGGCTGAAGAATGCGTCATTGGTCGGCCGCGAGAAGAATGCTTTCAAGATCGGCGTGCCGACCAAGCTCGCCAAGGACTGGCTCGAGGACCGCTACTCGGCGATGATCAAAGAGACGTTGTCGGCGATCGTCTCCGGTGACGTCAGCGTCGCGTTCGAAGTGATCCCGGGTCAGACCGAGGCAGCCGCCGGGCGGGCGGCGGTGGCGGTCGCCGAGGAGCCTCCGCCCGAAGCTGAGGAGCCGGTCCTCCACGAGGCATCCCAGCTGAATCCGAAATTCCAGTTCCAGCATTTCGTGGTGGGCAACAACTCGCGCTTCGCGCACGCCGCCTGCCGGGCGGTGGCGGAAACCCCCGCCAAGGCCTACAACCCACTCTTTCTCTACGGCGGTGTTGGTTTGGG
Source organism: Chloroflexota bacterium (assembly GCA_005889395.1). Lineage (GTDB taxonomy): Bacteria > Chloroflexota > Dormibacteria > CF-121 > CF-121 > CF-13. The sequence goes on along the minus strand of VBFX01000130.1, from coordinate 9,270 downwards.
CAAGACTCACCTGATGCACGCTATCGGTCACGCGGTGCTGGAAAAGCATGCCCGGCGGCGGGTCGCCTATGTGACGAGCGAGAAGTTCATGAACGAGATGATCTCCTCCATCCAGGAAGGACGGATGAACGATTTCCGGACTCGCTACCGGACGGTCGACGTCTTGCTCGTCGACGACATCCAGTTTCTCGCCGGCAAAGATCGGACCCAGGAAGAGTTCTTCCACACCTTCAACTCCTTGCACGAGCTCAACAAGCAGATCGTGATCTCTTCCGACCGGCCCCCGAAGGAGATCCCTACGCTCGAGGACCGGCTGCGGTCGCGGTTTCAGTGGGGCCTGATCGCGGACATCCAGGCGGCTGACTTCGAGACCAGGGTGGCCATCCTCAAGTCGAAGGTCGGTCCCTACGCCCGGCTGGTTCCGGAAGATGTGCTTTCCTTCATCGCCCACAAGATCCAGAGGAATATCCGTGAGCTCGAGGGGGCGCTGATCCGAGTGATCGCCCACGCCTCCCTCAACCGCAGCGCCGTCAACGTCGAGATGGCTGCCAAACTGCTGCAGGACGTCATCCCCTCGACCGAGACCCGCACGCTCTCGATTGACACCATCTCGCGCACGGTCGCGAGCTTCTACCACATCAGCCTGGACGAGATGAAGGGGAAGCGCCGCGACAAGCACATCGTCTTTCCGCGACAGGTGGCGATGTTCTTGATCCGCGAGGAAACTGCCTCCTCGCTGCCGGCGATCGGGCAAGCGTTCGGCGGACGAGACCACACGACCGTCCTTCATTCCTACGAGAAAATAAACACCGACTCCAAAGAAGACCAGCGCCTCCAGGCCGACTTGCGGAAACTCCGCGAGATTCTTTATTCGCATTGAGCCTGTGGAATAGCGCCGCAAGGGACGTGGAAGCTGTTGGAAGCGGGCCCGAGCGGGGATACCCGGGCCGGGAACGCACAGTTTTTGAAAGCTATAATTGGCCCGATTTGAACGCGGGGAAGGGGTTTTTCCCTGTTGTGCACCGTACTACGACTACGTCTTATCTTTCAATTAACCCGTCTCATTAGAGGGGTCGTGTAGACCAGGAGCATCATGAAGGTCACTGTCACCGCCGGAAACCTCGGGCAGGGATTGCAGGTTGTTTCCCGCGCCGTCTCTTCGCGGACCACACTGCCCATCCTCAACAACGTCCTGCTGCAGACCGGCGAGAGCGGGCTGCAGTTGACGGCGACCAACCTGGAGATTGGCATCCGGCAGGTCATCCCGGCCGAGGTCCAGGAAGAAGGTGGCATCACCGTGCCGGCGCGGCTGCTGACAGACTTCGTGACCTCTCACCCGGATGAACCGCTGTCGATGGCACTGGACAAGAAGACGCAGTCGCTGGCGGTCAAGAGCAACCGGTTCGACGCCACCATCCGCGGAATCGACCCAGCGGACTTCCCGCCCGTCCCTTCCGGCGTCGAGGGTCGCAAGGTCAAAGTCGACCAGGCCGAGCTCAAAGATGCGATCGAGCAGACGGTGATCGCCGCCTCTAGCGACGAAGGCCGACCGGTGTTGACCGGCGTCTACGTCCATCTCAACGGGGGTAAAGCAACCTTCGCCGCCACGGACGGTCACCGGCTGGCGGTCAAAACCCTTGCGGTCCAGGCAGAACCGGGCGAGGGCGAGACCCTCGTCATCCCAGCGCGCGCCCTGAGCGAGCTCAGCCGGATCCTCAAAACCGGCGACGACGGCGTCGAGGTCACCGTTGGCGCGCAGAAGAACCAGGTCTTCTTCAAGACGCGCGACGTGGAGTTGATGAGCCGGCTGATCGAGGGGACCTATCCGAACTATCAGCAGGTCATCCCCGGGCAGAGCACGACGACCATCACCAGCAAGACGCAGGACCTGCTCTTCACCACGAAGATGGTTTCGTTGTTCTCCAAAGATGCCGCCAACGTCGTCAAATTCAAAGCCGAGGGCGGCAAACTGACCCTGACGGCCAACACGAGTGAGGTGGGGCAGAACGTGGCCGGCGTGGAAGCGACGATCGACGGCGAGGACCTTCAAGTGGCCTTCAACTCCAAGTACCTCCTCGATGTGCTCGCCATCATCGGCAGCGAGGAGGTGCAGCTGGGCTTCACCGGGCCGCTGAACCCCGGCCTGATCAAGCCGGTGGGGAAAGACAACTACCTGTACATCATCATGCCGGTCAGAGTGGCGATGTAGTCAGCGCGCAGACCGCGTGTTCCTGGCCAACGTCTCACTGTTCGACTTTCGGAATTACACGGAGCTGGACCTGGCGCTCGAGCGCTCCGCCACGGTCTTCTTCGGTGGCAACGCGCAGGGGAAAACCAACCTGCTTGAGGCTGTGGCACTGACGGCTCTGACCCGCTCCCCACGCACGCAGCAAGCGGCCGAGCTGGTGCGATTCGGTCAGGCCGCCGCCCGCGTCACCTGCGGCGTGCAGACCGACACCGGCCTCAAGGAGCTGGAGGTCCGCATCAACCTCAGCCCCGTCGCTGCCGGCTCACGGGCCTCGCGGAAGTTCACCGTCAACGGGATCCCACGCCGCTCGAGCGATATGATCGGGTCGCTTCGGGTCGTGCTCTTCTGGCCCGACGACCTGCAGCTGGTCAAGGGGCCAGGCGAGGGCCGGCGACGCTTTCTCAACACGCTGCTCTCCCAGATCGATGGTGACCACGCGCGGGAGTTGAATCGGTACTCGCACCTGCTGACGCAGCGCAACGCGCTCCTGCGGGCGATCCGGGAAGCCCGCCAGCCGGTCGATGGGCTCGACGTCTGGACGGTCGCCGTTGCCGAGTCCGGCGCGGCCATCATGGTGGAACGGCAGCGCCGCTTGCTCGAGCTGCAACCGATTGCGGCTGCCTTTCACCGCGAACTCAGCGACGACCGCGAGCGGCTCGAGCTCCGCTACCGGCCCGCCGGGGCCCGAATCGGAGAGGCGCCCTTGGAGCTCGTGGTGGAACAGCTCAAGGCCGCCATGCGCGAGGCGCGCGACGAGGAGATCGGGCGTGGACAGACAGCTGTCGGACCGCAGCGCGACGATGTCCAGGTGTGGCTCGATGACCACGAAGCGAGGCTCTACGCCAGCCAGGGGCAGCAGCGCAGCGCCGTGCTGAGCCTGAAGCTGGCGGAACTGCACTACCTCGCCGAGGTGACCGGCGAGCAACCGGTGCTTCTGCTCGATGACGTGATGTCCGAGCTCGATCCGGCGCGCCGCGAGCGCCTGCTGGCCGCGCTCGAGCCAGGACCCCAGGCGTTGATCACCGCGGCCGACCTCAACGACCTGCCAAAGAGCATCCTGGAGCGGGCCGCGGTCTTTCAGGTCGAGCGGGGCGGGATCCATGCGTAGCATCGGAGCCGCCCTTCCCAAGACGTTGACGTCGCTGGGCATTACGCGCCGGACACGCGAGGCGCAGGCACTGTGGCTGTGGCCACAGGTGGTCGGTGAGCACCTCGCCTGTGAGACCAAGGCGCTCAAGCTGACCGGCGGCACGCTGCTGGTGACGGCCAGCAGCCCGGCGCTCGCGCACCAACTGCACCTCGAGCGGAGCCTGCTGATCGACCGGCTCAACGAGCGGATTGGTGCGCGCGCGGTGCGCGAGATCCGCTTCCGGCAGTCCTCCGCATGATCGCGAGTCCCGCCGCCCTCACGCCGGAGCAGCAGACTGCGGTGGACCATGCCGGAGGACCACTCCTGATCCTGGCGGGCGCGGGCACGGGAAAGACGCGGGTGCTGGTCGAGCGCTACCGCCGGCTGCGGCAAGAGGGCGTGCCGGCCGAACAGATCCTGCTTCTGACCTTCACGGAGAAGGCGGCGCGCGAAGTGCTGGACCGGGTCGAGCAGGAGGACTACCTCCCCGCCGGGGAGCGATACGTCCTCACCTATCACGCCTTCGCTCAACGTTTTCTCCAGGAAGAGGGCTGGCTCTGCGGCGTCCCAAAGGGGTTTCGCATCGTGTCCGAGGTGCGCAAGTGGGAGCTCATGCGCGACATCCTGCTGGAGTTGCGGCCGGCCCACCTCTTTCACGCCCAGCGGCCCTACGAGCGCATCGGCGAGCTGCTCAAGCTGGTCGAACGAGCAAAGCAGGAGTTGGTCTCTCCGGTGGAATTCCGTGCGTGGGCGACGGCCAACGCACTCGTCGATGATCCGGTGCTGGCCGCCCAACGGCAAGCCGCGCTCATCTACGGCGAGTACCAGGAACGGCTGCTCAGCGAGGAGCGCCTCGACTTCGACGACACCATTTATTTCAGCGTGCAACTGCTGACCCAGGAACCATCGGTCGCCGCCCGCCAGTCCCGGCGCTTCACCCACCTGATGGTCGATGAGTTCCAGGACACGAACTTCGCCCAGAGTCGCCTGCTCGAGTTGCTCGCCGGATCGGAGCGAAATCTGTGTGTCGTGGGTGACGACGACCAGAGCATCTACAAGTTTCGTGGCGCATCGGTCGCCAACCTGCGGCGGTTCCACGCTGTTTTTCCCGATGCCGCCGTCGTCCGCCTCGAGGAGAACTACCGCAGCCGCGGCCCCATCCTTCGTGCCGCCAGTCGCTTGATCAACGATGACCCGGACCGCCTGGAAAAGCGGCTGATCGCGACCCGCGGCGAAGGGCGCCCGCTCAGCGTGCTGACGGCGACCAATGTCGCCGAGGAAGCCGACGCCGTCGCTACCCTGGTCAAGACCGCCATTGACGAAGGGCGGCACCGCCCAAAGGCGATCGCCATTCTGCTGCGCGCCAACGCGCACCTGCACAACTTCGCGCGCGCGCTCCAACGCCAGGGCGTCGCCTACCAGGTCAGCGGCGGCCGCGGCTTCTATCAACAACCCGAGATCAAGGATTGCCTCGCCTACCTGCGCGCGGTTGACAGCCCGGACGACACCGTCTGCCTGATGCGCTTGCTGAGCTTGCCGCGCTACGCCGCGGACGCCGTGCAAGCGGGCCGCTGGGCGCGCCAGGCTCGCGACGACGGACGGCGATTCTTCGACCTTCTCCAGGAGTCGAACGACAATGGGGCGCGGCGTCTCACCGACGACCTGCGGCGCTTCAACGGCCTGGCGCTTCGCCTCGGGGTCGACGACCTCTTCTACGAAGTGATGGAGCAGACCCATTACCTCGACCTGGAGCGGTTTCTCGGGCCGATCGAGCGCCTGCAGGTCAGCGCCAATGTCCAGAAGCTCGCCGAGCTGATCGCGGCGTACTGCGATGAGCATCCCGATCACCACCTCGCCGCCTACCTCAAGCACCTCGACGCGACCGAGGCGGCGCAGGCGGACGAGGAGATCGCGCCATTGGATGACACCGTGAACGCCGTCCATCTCATGACGGTGCACCAGGCGAAGGGGCTCGAGTTCGGCCTCGTGATCATCCCCCACCTGGTCGAGGGCCGGTTTCCGGCGAGCCGACGCGGCGAGGGACTGACGCTTCCGAACGAACTCTTGAAGGAGGAGTTGCCCGCCGCTGAGCTGCACCTCGCTGAAGAACGTCGCCTGGTCTACGTCGCCCTGACGCGCGCCCGTGAGGAAATCGTCTGCACACTGGCATCCCGCTATGAAGGCGTACGAGACTGGCGGCCGTCGGATTGCCGCATCCGTTGGCCTGGTGGAGGTGGCCCGCCAGGTGGAACTGCCGCTCAACGACGCGCCGCCGATCGCCGCCCTCTCGTACACGCAGGTGGACACCTACCTGCGTTGCCCGCAGATGTACCAGTACCGCTTCGTGTTCCGCTTGCCAACACGGCCCAAGCCGCAGATGCAGTTCGGTCGTATCCTGCACGACGCCCTCAAAGGTGCCCTGGGCAGCATCGACCGCGAGACACCACTCACCTGGGCGATGGTCGACTCCGCCTACGTGGCGGCCTGGGCAAAGGAACGGTTTTGCGCACCGGAGCAGGCCCACTCATTGCAGGACCTGGGCCGCAGCTACCTGCGGCGGGCCTTCGACGCCGGTGACCTGAGCAAGCCGTTGCTGCTGGAGCAACCCTTCAGCCTCCGTGTGGACGGGCTGCGATTGACCGGCCGGATCGACCGCGTCGACCGTCATTCAGACGGGAGCTACGAGGTCATCGATTACAAGACCGGCTCGGCGAAGCGGGCCGCGGAGCTACAGCGGGATCTGCAGCTCGGTGTCTACGCGCTCGCCGCCCGCGAGGTCTTCCGATTCGATCCGCTCAGCCTCTCTTACTACTACCTCGAGACCAGCGAGCGGGTCACCGTCGACAAACCCCAAGACCGGCTGGACGAGGACCGGCAGACGATCGTCAAGGTGGCGGAAGGAATTCGTGCCGAGCTGTTTGTGGCCAGGCCGGATCGCATGAAATGCGGCGGCTGCGACTTCCGGCTGCTCTGTCCCAGCGCGGCCGTGTAAGGTGAGATCGTGAGCACACTGCAGAACCGGCCGAACACCGCTCTTCTCGTCATCGACGTCCAGAACGGGGTTGTGGAAGGCGCTCACCAGCGCGACGCGGTCGTCGCCAATGTTGCCAGCCTTGTCGAGAAGGCGCGGCGGGAACGGGTCCCTGTGGTCTGGGTCCAGCACTCCGACAAGGGGCTCGCTAGGGGGAGTGACAAGTGGCGGATTGTCGTCGAACTGACTCCGGGCGAGGCGGAGCCTCTCGTCGAGAAGAACTACGGCGACGCCTTCGAGGACACCACCCTCGAGACGGTGCTGTCGGGCCTCGGAGTCGGGCGACTCGTCGTCGTCGGCGCCCAGACCGACATGTGCGTCCGCTCCACACTCCACGGGGCCTTCGTCAGGGGATACGACGCGACCCTGGTCAAAGACGCCCATACGACCGAGGACTTGACGGAATGGGGAGCGCCGCCGCCGGAGCTGGTCATCGCACACACAAACCTCTACTGGGCCGATCAGAGGGCGCCGGGGCGGAAGGCTGGCGCGGTTGCGACCAAAGAAGTCGACTTCGCCGGCACGTCCTGAAGCCTCTGCGTCGTCTTATCCACGGTCCGCCAGCCTGACGAGCACCTCGGCGACCTCAAAAGCCGCCCCGGGATCGGCGGCAGCTCGAACCTTTCGTGCATCCTCCAACCGTCGCGCCGGCGGCTCGGCAAACCACGCGCTCACCGCCTCGACCAGGTCGTTCGGGCGTGGCACGTACCGGCCCAGGCCGCGGTCCACCACTTCCGTCACGTTGCCCTCTTCCTGGCCGGGTAAGTAGCCGGTCAGCAGCAGCGGGCAGCCGCAGGCCAGGCCTTCCGCGATCATGCCTGGCCCGGCCCGCGTGACGAGCAAGTCAGAGGCGAGCAAGAGCTCCGGCATGTTGTCGACGAAGCCGAAGACACGGACGCCGGCGTGATTGTCCTCGCGGAGGTGCTCCGCCAGCGCCTGGTTACGGCCGGCCACAGCGAGGACCTGGATGTCGAGCGGCGATCGGGCGAGCGCCGCCGCATATTTGCGCAACGGTTCGGTCCCATCGCCGCCGCCGGCCAGCAGCACGGTCGGCGCATGCGGCCGCAGGCGGAGCTTGAGCCGCATCGACCGCTTGTCGGAAAACTGCCCGATCGCATCCTGGAAGCGAGGATGGATCGGCAGCCCAGCTTTGACGAGACGATCGGCTGGCACGCCGCGTCGTCGGCACAGCTCGACGGCGGCGTCGGACGGGCAGACGATGCAGTCCGCGGTCAGGTCGGTCCATGCCTAGCTCGCGACTAGGGCGGGGCATGGGTTCAGTGCCTGCCGCAGCTTGCGACGCAATCCCCGGCCGATGGCATGCTGGAAGAGCCGCACGGTCGGCCGCAGGTTGGTCGCGTGGTAGGCCGCGCCCCACAAGAATGGGAGGCGCCGCGTGATCGGCCCATAGAGCGCGGTGAGACGGCCCGCGAGCACCGTGTGGTCGCGCATCGGATCGAAGAGCTCGACGTCAAACGCGTCAGGGTATCGGCGCACCAGGGCGGCGGCCACCGCCTCGGCGGCGGCGCGATGACCCGCGCCAGTGTCGGAAAAGAGAAAGAGGAGACGCTTACGGGCGGCCACGACCGCTCCACCTCCGCGTCAGAGCAGCCGTTCGGCGGCGCTCATCTGCTTGCGCGTTCCAATGGCGACGAGCAGGTCATCGCTTTCGAGCACCTGCGTCTCCGGCGGGTTGATGCGCAGCTGCCCACTGCGCTTGCGAATTGCCAGGATGTTGGCACCGGCCTGGCGTATCCCGGAGTCGGCGAGCGTCCGGCCCAGCACCCTGGAACTGGCCACGACCAGGAGCTCCTCGACGACCAGGTCGATGTTCTCGCCGTGAAGCACGGTGTCCAGGACGTCGACCGCCACTGGCCGGACCGCCAGGGCGGCCATCCGGTGGGCGCCCATCAGGTATGGCGAGACTACTTGATTGGCGCCGGCCCGCCGCAGCTTCTCGGTCGAGTCCTGGTAGGAGGAGCGGGCGACGATCAGCAGGGCCGGATTCAGGGAGCGGGCGGTCAGCGTGATGAAAACGTTGCGCTCGTCCGAGTCGACCGCGGTGACCAACCCTTTGGCGCGCAGGATGCCGGCCTTGAGCAGGGAGTCGTCCGAGGCGGCATCGCCTTCGACGTAGAGGACGTCGCTCGCGCGCAGCCGTTCGAGCGGTTCGACATTGCTCTCGACCACCACGAAGGGTGTATCGAGCTGGCGAAATTCCTGGGCGACCCTGGTCCCCATCCGGCCGTATCCACAAACGATGAAGTGATTGGTGAGGCCAGCGATCCGGCGTTCCATGCCGCGCATCCTAGCGTACCGGCCGAGGTGTCCCTCGATGACCGTTTCGGCGAGAATGCCGAGGGTGTAGAGCATGGTGCCGACGCCGAGGACGATGACCGTCATCGTGAAGATGCGTCCGCCCTGCCCGAGCGGGTGGACCTCCTCGTAGCCCACCGTTGTCACCGTGGTCAGGACCATGAACAGGGCGTCGCTGAAGTTCCAGCGCAGCAGCACCATGTAGCCGATCACCCCATAGCAAAAGACCAGGGTGAGGACCAGCAGCGGAAGCCGAAATCGCTTTAGCGGGTTGACTGGCGGTTGGTGGATCGTAAGTTTGGGTTCCGGCCAGGGTGGCTAAGAATCCGGACAACGGTAGCACAGGCCGCACAGGTCTGCTGCCGGTTCGCCGCGAGCTGGTACCCATTCGAAGTTGACCGCGCGGTGACCAAACGGCGACGATGGGATGGCGACACGCGAACCAGAAGGAGACCGGTTAGTTGAAACCGCTTGCGATCGTCAGCCTGCACGCTTCGCCGGTCGCCGCCCTCGGGGCCGGCGAAAACGGTGGGATGAACGTCTACG
>VBFX01000129.1 GCA_005889395.1 Chloroflexota bacterium | reverse complement strand
CGATGCCTACGAGAAGGTGAACCGGCTGCTGGGCGACACCCTGAAGCGCGAGGTCCCGGCCGCCCAGGTGTTGATCGAGAAGGTCTCCCGCGCGGTGGACGACGAGATCCAACGCGACTATGCCGCCGGCCGGCCGGAGGAGCTGGAGATCGCGACCATCTACGACACCGCACTGCGCGGGCTGGGCCTGGAGCTGGAGCCTGACATGATCGAGCAAGTCATGGAACTCGAACAGGAAGGCTGGCTGAATAGCGTCCACGTGGGGCCCGACGTCATCGGGACCCTGGAGGCCTTGCGCGGCCATGGGTTGCGCCTCGGCATCGTCTCCAACGCCGCCTATCGGCCGCGCCTGATGAAGCAACAACTGGCCGCGCTCGGTCTGGCCGACTTTTTCGACGCGGTGAGCTTCTCCTCCGAGGTCGGCGTTCGTAAACCGCACCCTGCTATCTACGCCGACGCCCTCCGCAAGCTGGCGGCCGATCCCTCCCGGACGCTCTTTGTTGGCGACCGGGTGCGCGAGGACGTGCAGGGGCCGCAAGCGCAGGGCATGCGAGCGGTGTTGACCCGGGAGTGGCGCCAGGAGGACGACCCGGGAGTGGCCGATTTCGTCATCCAGCGGCTCGGCGAGCTCCCCGCAATCGTTGAGCGCATGGGCCCGGGGCGCGTGGGGCCGATACCTATAATGAGGTGACATCGCGCGAGTAATTCTTCGCGGATGGGGTTTTAGAGGTAGGTGGGGCGGTGGACTTCCGCGATTATCTGAGGCGCAAGTGTCGGGAGCAGAACATTTCGCTGCACCGCCTCGCCGTCCGCTGTGACCTCAACCAGATCTACTTCTACCAGGCAGTGAACAAGAATAAGGAAAACCCTCCACCGTGGGTGCTCCGCCGGGCAGCGCCACACCTCGGGGTCACCTACGTCGAGCTGCTGATTGCTGCCGGACACTTGACCGAGGACGACCTGCGCGAATATGGCACCCGCCCTCCCAAGCCACCCGAAAAAGAGCGCGAGAGGGAGCGCGAGAAGGTCTCGGTCTAGCCGGAGCGGTCGCTAGGTCGAGCTGGACCCGCCGCCGGTCACGAAGTTCGAAAAGTGATAGGTGAGGGTCCAGGTGAACTGTGTCGTGGTCATATCGATCTTCATCTGGTGCATCAGCGAGTCGCTGGCTGCAATCCAGACCTCTACCTGGATGCCGGCATTGGTCAGGACCGCCTCGTCCTGCGGCGTCACACCGCTCTGCGGGTCGGCCTTGAGCTGACCGACGTACTTGCCCGGGTCGACGGTCAGGGAGAAATGATGCATGGCGATCTGGTCCATGGTGATGTCGCCCAGGTCGTCGGAGGCGCGGAAGGCGTGAGCGAACTCGAGGTTCGCGATCGGATCCATCCCTGGCGCGACCTGGCCCTTGGAGTTGCCAGTGACGTCCTTCCAGGCGGGGCCCTGAGCGGGGTACTGGACATACTCGTGGCCGCCCTCGATCCGCTCATTCATGGCAAGGATGGCGGTCTGCCCGTTGGCGGCGGGGATCTCCAGCTGGAGGCTCAGGTTCTCTTTGTGCGGATAGATGAGGTCCCCGGAGCCGGTGACTTTGACGCCGGCCACCCCGTTGAGGACGAGGATGCCGTTCAAGGACAGGTGGACGCTCTTGAGGGCCTGCATCGCGTCACCGCTCTTGCTGATGACCGGTCCGGGATCCAGTGGCGGCGGGGCCGGTTGCGGCAGAACCCCGTTGAGAACGCCACCCTTCCAGATCAGGAGGATCGACGCGACCGCGACGGCCAGGGTGATGAGTCGACCCATCGACGAGGCAACGGCATGCGACGAGCTTCCTTGCTAGGAGAAGCGCGGCCCGCCGGAAGGAGGGGTTGTCGTTGGATCCAAAGAGGGGGGACGGGAATCAGGGACGCCGGCGGGCCTAGCCAGCCCCGGGATCATAGCAACGCCTTCCCGTCGCGACACGCCATATACACGCTCGTCACGCGCTTGTGACAGCGCACCTAAGATAGGCCCGTGCAACGGGTCGTGATGCATGTCGATCTCGACGCGTTTTATGCGTCCGTCGAGCAGCTGCGCCGCCCCGAACTGCGAGGCAAGCCGGTGATCGTGGGTGGCGCCGGCGTCGAAGGCGAGCGAGGGGTGGTGGCCGCCGCCTCATACGAGGCCCGACCGTTCGGCGTCCGTTCGGCCATGCCGCTCAGCCGGGCGCGACGGCTCTGCCCAAACGCGGTCGTTATCCCCTGCGACTTTCCCGCATACCGCGAAGCGTCGAAGTCGGTCTTCGCCATCCTCGATCGCTACTCGCCGGTCATCGAGCCGATCGCGCTGGATGAGGCCTACCTGGATCTGACCGGGGAGGACGCGCTGATGGGCCCAGCGGACAGCGTCGCCGTCCGCTTGCGTGACGAGGTCAAGTCGCGCTGCGGTCTCGATCTCAGCATCGGAGTCGCGAGCTGCAAGCTTGTTGCCAAGGTCGCCTCCGAGCTTCGCAAGCCGCGGGGCCTCGTGGTGGTCCCGCCCGGCACGGAGCCGTCGTTCCTCGCCCCACTGCCACTGGGGAAGCTACCGGGGTGCGGGCCGGCCACGGCGGTTCGGCTGGAACGAGTCGGCGTTCGCACCATCGGTGACCTTGCCGCTCTTCCCGACCCACTGCTGGGTGAGCTCTTCGGCCAGTATGGCCGCCTCCTCGGGGCGCATGCGCGGGGCATCGATCCCAGCCCCGTCCTGCCGCCGGGTGATCCGAAGAGCATCTCGCGGGAGGTCACCTTTGACCGTGACGTGCGCGAGGCGGGCAAGGTCCGGGCAACGGCTCTTGGCCTCTTGCAGGACGTCGGCCACAGCCTCCGGGCACACGGGCTGTCCGCCCGGACGGTGGTCCTCAAGATCCGCTACCAGCCCTTCGACACCCTGTCGCGCCAGGCGACACTCCCCTACCCAACCGATCGCGACGACCACCTCGCGTCGGCGCTGCGCCAGCTGCTGGAGACGCAACTCGACCCGTCCCGAGCCGTCCGGTTGATCGGCGCGGGCGTCAGCAATCTCGAGCCGTGCGCGACGCAGCTCAGCCTGCTGGAGACACGGTCATCACGCTTGGCCATCCTCGATGAGCAGCTCGACGAACTCCGCGGCCGCTACGGCGATCACGTCATCGCCCGCGGTACGGCTCCGCGCCACCATCAGAAGGACGTCAGGCGCGACGACCTGGATGCGCTTCGGTGAAAGTCAAAAAGCTTACCCACGTCGGCCCCAAGGGCGAGGCCCAGATGGTCGACGTCTCCGCCAAGCCGGTGACCAGCCGCGAAGCACGCGCCCGCGGCGTGGTGCGGATGAGTGAACCGGCGCTCGAGGCGATCGTGCTCGGCAACCTACCGAAGGGCGAGGTGATCGCCACCGCACGGATCGCGGGCATCCAGGCCGCCAAGCGCGCCAGCGACCTGATCCCGATGTGTCACCCGCTGATCTTGACGCTGATCGAAGTGGAGTGCGTCCCCGACCGCCGCCTGCCGGGCATCCGGATCGAGGCGCGTGTGCGCTGCGATGGCAAAACCGGCGCCGAGATGGAGGCGCTGACGGCAGTCGCGGTGGCGGCATTGACCGTGGTCGACATGGCCAAGAGCGCCGACCGCTGGATGACCATCGAGGGGGTCGAACTGGTCGAGAAGCGTGGGGGAAAGAGCGGCGACCTTCGCCGGCCCGGCTAGCTTGCGCTCTTGATCGCCTTCATCGCCGCGTCGTAAGCCTTCTGCATCGGGCCGAAGGTCTTTGACTCGTAGTCGGCCGGGACGGTCTCCGCCGGACTTGACATCGCCGCCAAGGCCGCGTTCCTGGCATCGGTGTATTTCTTGATGCCGGCCGCGTCCTTTCCCTGGATGGCCTGGACCAGGCTCTCGGTGTTGATCAGCACGTCGCTGAAGCTGCTGACCTGCTTGGCGATTTGCGGGGGCAAGCCGGCCGCATGGGAGTATGAGATGGCCAGCTCGATCTTCTGCTGGGCATCGGGATAGGGGGCACCGGCCGCCACCAGGTCGCGCTTGGCGAGCGCGACACCAATTTTCGTGTAGTCGATGAGCGCTTCGTTGTAGGGCTGAATGACGCGGATCTCGTTGACGGCCGCCGTCAAAGCCTGGTCCCCCTGCCGAAGGCCGCTAAGCGCGGCCGCGACGCGGTGCCGCGCATCAGCGATGCTCGCACTCTTTGAGGGCGTTACCCATTGGAGGACCGCCAGCCGCTGATCGATGGACGTCAGGGCGGCTTCGTCGGATTGGACCAGCGTGAGTCCGTCGTTGAACGACTTGGCCAGCTTGTCGAATTGGGCCTTGGCGGCGGTCGGGTCTGCCGGGCTGGCCCGCAGCGTCAAGGCCTGAGTGAAGGCGCTATCGACCTTGTCCTGGTGCGAGGCGGCTGTCTTCAGCGTCTGGGTGGCGCTGGAGGTCTGGCCGGACGCCACCGCCGGGATGACGGCGACGAACAGGATCAGCACCACGAGCGCAACCACGAGACCGACGCCCAGACGGCGCGCACCGCTTGCGATCCGCTCCGTGTATTGGAGGACGGCGGGTGGCAACGCCACCGGCAGCGTGACGGTCCGGCCAAAGAGCTCGAGCGTCGTCCCGGCGGCGGCGGTCGGTTGCCCCTGCGGCGCATACGCGCCATAAGCCGGGTCCGGTCCGTAGGCGCCGGGTTGCTGCGGGTATCCGGGTGGGCCGTACGCCGGGTATCCCGGCTGGCCGGGATATCCGGGCGGAGCGCCCGGGTATGGGGGCTGCTGGGGATAGGCCTGGGGAGGGTAATTTGGCGCACCGTAGCCCTGGGGCGGGCCTGGCGGTTGCCCCTGTGGATAGCCGGGTGGGGCATAGGTCGGCTGGGGCGGCGGCAATGGATTACGGCAATTGGCGCAGGCCTGGGCGCCCGGCTGGTTCCAGGTAGCGCCGCAATAAGGGCACGGGGGCGATTGGTAGGCCTGCATAGCTGCGCCGCGGCGCTACCCATGCAACTCGGCCCGCACCGTGAACCTTTCGGGCGGCCGGTCAGGTCAGGAGCTGGGCCAGGTCCTCCGCGTTGCGGACGGCGTAGTCCGAATAGCAGTTGTTGAAAACGGCGTGCACCTCGTCGGCACGCTTGGCCATATTGCCAAGGTTGCGGACCCAGGGTTGCAACTCGGCCGGCTGATAGAGGTAACGGAATTTTTCCGCCGTGCTGATCCCTTTCTTCTCCCAGGTCTCGCGATTACGCCCGTGAAAGCGGACCATCCCCCGTGGCGCTGTCACGGCGACCACCGGCGGCACGCTCGAGGCAAAGCCCTGCGGCTCATCGACCACGACATACGTGAAGCCGTGCTCCTCCAGGAATTTGAGGACGCGCGCGCGCCGTTCCTCCTTCATCCACAAGTTTTGGCGAAACTCGATCGCGATCCCGAAGGCCGGGAGCCACTCCCGCAGGTCCTCCATGAATCGATAGGAGGCCGCCGAAGGCAAAAACCACTTGGGGAACTGAAAGACGACTTCGCCCAACTTGCCGGCATCCTGTAATGGCTGGAGGCCCTCCCGAAAACGGTCCCAGACGCTCTCCTTGTCTTTCGGAGCCAGGTCCTTGAAATAGACATTGCCTTTGGAGTCGCCCAATTTCTCGCGCAGGTCTTTGGGCAGTCTCGAAGGCGGCGTCGGGTGCTGCGTGAGTAGCGCATGCGCTTTGGCGTTGAAGGTAAAGTCCTTGGGCGTGCGTTCCACCCAGAGCTGCGCGGTCTTCTCATTGGGGATCGCGTAGAAGGTGCTGTCGACCTCAACGATGGGAAACCTGGTGGCGTAGTAACGCAAGCGGTTCTCGGCCGTGGTCGCATCCGGCGGATACCAACCGCTTTTGATCAGGGTTGGCTCCGTCCAGGAGGAAATGCCAACCTTGAGTCGACCCATCAGCGGGGACGATGGGCGGCGGGGGCGTCGCTGACTTCGCCGCGAAGTGTGCGAAGGCCGTGCGGCAAGGCTTCCATCACGGCCTCGAGGCTATCGACGACGCCGCGAGGGCTGCCGGGGAGCGCCAGCACCAGCGTTTTACCGATCACCCCGGCAAGCGAGCGCGACAGCATCGCGTGTGGCGTCTTGCGCAACCCGGCGGCCCGCATGGCCTCCGCGATGCCCGGCACCGGATAGTCGAGCATGGGTTCCAGCGCCTGCGGCGTAACGTCGCGCGGACCCAGGCCCGTGCCTCCTGTCAACACGATCAAGTCGGGATCGGTCGCCTGCCGCCAGTCACGGATCTGCCTCTGGATTTCCTCGACCTCGTCGCTGACCACCGCGCGGCCGACGATCTCGCAGGGAACGCGCGCAAGCTCCTCGCTGACTTTCTCTCCACTTTCATCGGCGCGTTCGCCACGCGCCCCCTTGGTACTCACGGTCAGCACGCACGCACGGAAGCTCATACCAGCAGTCTAGAAAGGAGGAGTCCCGCCGCCGCTAGCCTTCGGCGCGATAGGCGGCGTGCGCGGCGATCGTACGGCAGAAGTCGGTGACGGCCCCGCCATGATGCCGGCGCAACGTCCGCGTCGTAGAGCGCCAGCACCGGCCGGCCGCGGCCCAGCAACCATCCCGCCTCCAAGCCAACCCCGATGCTGCGGCCAGTCATCTCCATGCAACCGGCGTCCGCCTCCAGCAGCTCGCGGTGCATCATCTCGGCGATCAGCTCGGGGCGGTCGAGGCCGGGCCGGTAATCGGGATCTGCCACCCGCTCGGCGAGGATGCCGGCACCGAACTCGCGCAGTGCCCGGTGCGCCAGCTGGATCGCTTCGAGGCTGCGGGGGCCCAGCTCGCCGCTGACCGCTCGGCCGAGGTAGACCTTCACCGCTTCACCACCCTGGGGACGGTCTTTCGCCGTGGCCACAGTCCGACCATCAGCATGACCATCCCGAGCACGGGGTCGAATGGCAGGACGATGCCCCCGAGAAGCGCACTGAGCCAGCGCGGCCGAAAGCGCCGCATGGCGCGATTATCGGGCATCGCCGGGCAGCGTGCCTGTCTCCTTCGACGCCAGCGCATCGGCCGGTTCGTCTTCGACATCGAGCGGGTTGTCATCGTCGGGGTGCGCGTCGCCCGCGCCTGGTTCACCCTTCTTACGCCGCGCCGGGCGTTCCGCGGCGAGCGAGCGGACGTCGAGGCCCTGCCGCAGCAGATGAATGCTCTCCAGGAAGGAGAGTCGCTCCACCAGCCAGCCGACGCGGTAATGGACGGCGAACCAGGTTTCGTTGGGCGCGGGGTGACGGTGGCGGCGCCGCCAGCGCCCGACCGCCTCCTTGAAGGTTGGTGCGAAGCCGCCTTCGCCGCCGCCGCGTCGATCGGTTCCCGCATTGGCCGGCACGGACGGATTCTAATTCCCGGTCGACGCCAACCCTCCGATCATGGAGCAACAGGGACCACGATAATGCCGGAGTGCGCCTCAGCGAGATCATGGCCATGGCCAATCGCCTCGCCGGCTGTGATCAGACTCCGCTGCCCGATTCGCAGGTCTACCTCGACGGCGAGGTCCG
>VBFX01000128.1 GCA_005889395.1 Chloroflexota bacterium | reverse complement strand
TCTCGCGATAGGGCGAGGCCACCGAGCCCGCGTCGAGGTGGTCTCGTCCGATCACGATCGGCGCACCAAGCTGCCCGGATTTCACCATCTCGTTGAAGCGCAGGCCGACCTTGGCCCGCTCGCCGTAGCCCAGCCAGCAAATGCGCGCCGGCAGACCCTGAAACTGGATACGCTCGCGCGCCAGGCGCAGCCAGCGATGCAGATGCTCATTGTCCGGCAGCGTCTCCATGACGGCGCGGTCGGTTCGGTAGATATCCTCGGCCTCGCCGCTCAGCGCGACCCAGCGGAATGGACCCTTTCCCTCGGCGAACAGCGGCCGGATGTAGGCGGGCACGAAGCCCGGAATGTCGAAGGCATTGCTGACACCCGCCTCGAGCGCGAGACCGCGCAGGTTGTTGCCGTAATCGAAGGTCTCGACGCCCATGCGCTGGAAACCGAGCATCGCGCCCACGTGCTCGCGGACCGAGTGCTTCACCATCTCGAGGTATTCCTGCGGATCGCGCTCGCGCAGGTCAGCCGCCTCGTCGACGCTGAGCGGCGCCGGGATATAGCCGCGCAGCGGGTCGTGGGCCGACGTCTGGTCGGTGACGACGTCGGGCTCGAAGCCGCGGCGCAGGAGTTCCGCGTAGACCTCCGCGGCATTGCCGACCACGCCGATCGACGTCGATGACTTCGTTTGGCGGGCCTCTTCCGCCCATTTGACCGCCTCGTCGAGACTGGCGGTCGCCTTGTCGAGGTAGCGGGTCTTCAGCCGGCGCTCGATGCGCGCGGCGTCGACCTCGACGCAGAGCGCGACACCGTCGTGCATCGTGACCGCCAGCGGCTGCGCGCCGCCCATCCCGCCGAGCCCGCTGGTGAGGACGATCCGGCCGCGTAACGTGCCGTCGAATCGCTTGGCCGCCAGCGCGCCGAAGGTCTCGTAGGTTCCCTGGAGAATCCCCTGGCTGCCGATGTAGATCCAGCTTCCCGCGGTCATCTGGCCGTACATGATCAGGCCGAGCCGCTCGAGCTCCCAGAAATGTTCCCAGGTCGCCCAGCGGGGCACCAGCAGGCTGTTCGCGATCAGTACGCGCGGGGCGTACTCGTGGGTGGCGAAGATGCCCACCGGTTTCCCGGACTGCACCAGCAGCGTCTCGTCGTCCTTCAGCCGTTGCAGCGCCGCGACGATGGCGTGGAAGGACGGCCAGTCGCGGGCGGCCTTGCCCGTGCCGCCGTAGACGACCAGGTCTTCTGGGCGCTCGGCGACCTCCGGGTCGAGGTTGTTGCAGAGCATGCGCAACGCGGCCTCCTGCTGCCAGCCGCGAGTGCTGAGCTGGGTGCCGCGTGCGGCGCGGATCGGGGTGGATACGCTCAATGGGCCCCACCTTGGCCTCCCCCGCGAGCGGGGGAGGGAATAGCTTCGCCTTTCCCCGCGAGCGGGGGAGGGACAATGGCAGCGAGGCGGCCGCCGCGCACCAACTCGATGGCGGCCTGGATCTCGGGTTCGAGCACCCGGTCATGGTCAAGCGTCGGGACCTTCTCCCTGATCGCGGCGTGCGCCTCGCCCGTGAGGCGGCCGGGCTTCAACGGCGCCAGCAGGTCAATGCCCTGCGCCGCGCCGAGCGCCTCGAGCGCGAGGATGGCCTCCACGTTGGTCGCCACCTGACGCGCGCGTTGCGCGCTATGCCAACCCATGCTGTTGTGGTCCTCCTGGTCGGCCGAGGTCGGCAGCGAATGCACGCTGGCCGGCGTGGCGAGCAGCTGGTTGTCCGTCGCCAGGGCGGCCGCGGTGTACTGAAGCAGCATGTAGCCGGAGTCGAGGCCCGAGTGCCGGGTGAGGAAGGGGGGTAGCTCGGAGAGGAAGCCGGTCAGCATGCGGAAGAGCCGCCGCTCGGAGATACTGCCGAGCTCGCTGAGACCGATGCTGGCGGTGTCGAGCGCGAGCGCCAGTGGCTCGCCGTGGAAGTTCCCCCCGGAGAGCACGGCCTCGTCGTCGGCGAAGACGAGCGGATTGTCGGTGCCGGCGTTGAGCTCCACCTCGAGCACGCGACCAAGGTAGTCGATCGCATCGTGGCAGGCACCGTGCACCTGGCCGGCGCAGCGCAGGGAGTAGGCGTCCTGCACGCGGTCGCAGAGGACGTGCGATTCGGCGATCTCGCTGCCCTGCGTCAGGGCAAAGATTCTGGCGGCCGAGGCGACCTGGCCCGGATGCGGCCGCGCCGCGTGGATGCGTGGATCGAAGGCGGTGCGCGAACCGCGGAGCGCCTCGACGCTGAGCGCCGCCACGACGTCCGCCGTCATCAGGAGCCGCTGCGCATCGTGGAGCACCAGGCTGGCGGCTCCGGCCATGAAATGCGTGCCGTTGAGCACGCTGAGCGCGTCCTTGGCCCGCAACTCGACGGGCTGAAGGCCGGCGGCGCGCAGCGCCTCGGCACCGCTGCGCCGTTCACCCTTGTCCACGACGTCGCCTTCCCCGATCAGCACCAGGCCGACGTGCGCCGACGGTGCGAGGTCGCCGCTGGCGCCCAGCGATCCCTTTTCCGGCACCCACGGACAGATATCGTGGTTGAGCAGGTCGACCAGCTGCTGCGCAACCGCCGGGCTCACCCCCGAGGTCCCCTGGCAGAACTGGTTGACCCGGACCAGCATGCCGGCGCGCACCAGCTCATCGGGGAGCGGCGGTCCGACGCCGACCGCGTGGCTCATGAAGAGGTTGCGCTGGAGCTGTCGGGTGTCCTGCGGCGGGATCCGCACGTTCTTCAACGCCCCCACGCCGGTCGTCAGGCCGTAGACCACCCGATCCTCGGCGACCAGCCGGTCGACCAGCGCGCGGGCGCGCTCCAGGCGGGTTTTCGCCTGCGGCCCCAGGCTGACGCGGTCGCCATGGCGGGCCACCGCCACCACGTCGGCGGGGCCCAGCGACTGGCCGTCGAGTGTCACTGACAAGGGGCTCAGCATAAAGCCGACGCGCCGGGCGGGGACGGCGGTCGTAGAATTGGGTCGCTAATTTTGGCCATGACAATAACCCCGCTCGGGCGAGGAGCAGGGAGATGACGGCCGCGTTCAAGGGACGCATCGCGCTGAGCGCCTTCCTCGCCCTCACGCTCGGTGCCTGCGCCCTTCCCAGTCCGGGAGTGGTCAAAGCCTCGCCCTCGACGTCCGGGCTGGCGATTGTCAGCCCGACGCCGCCCACCATCACGCCACCCACCAACCTGGTTCGGCCCGGCACCATCACGTTTCTCTCGGACACCACCTACCCGCCCCAGGAATCGATGGACACCAATAACCAGGCGGTCGGCTTCGACATCGATATCGCCCAGGCGCTCGCCGCCAAGATGGGGCTAACGGCGACCATCCAGAAAACCGACTCGCCGCAAATCGTGGGGGCCCTGCTGGCCAAGAAGGGGGACGCCATCATCTCCGCCCTGCAGGTCACGCCCGACCTGCAGCGGCAGGTCGCCCTGGTCGCCTACTTCCGCGCCGGGCAGGCGATCCTGGTCCGCAAGGGCAACCCCTCGGGGATCACCGCGCTGAGCGACCTCTGCGGCAAGAAAGTTTCTGTCCAGGTGCAGAGCCCCGAAGAGAACAGCATCGATGAGCTGAACGGCGCCGCGTGCAAGGACAGCAAGATCAACAAGCAGGTCTACCCGACCGATCTCCAGGCGGTGCTGATCCTCAAGCAGCGGGGCGTCGACGCGGCGCTCGATGATTCGCCGGTCGCCGCCTACTTCGTCAAACAAACGCCCGACCAGCTGGAGCAGGCCGGCAGCCCCTTCAAGATGAACGCCGAGGGGATTGGGATCGACCCCAAGATCGGCGAGCTGCTCAAGGCGATGCAGCAGGCCATGATGGCGATCTACCAGGACGGGACATACCGCCAGATCCTCACGAAATGGAACCTGCTGGATGGGGAGATCCCTGCCTCGCAGATCGTGGTGACGCCCAGCCCGAGCACGTCGTAGTTAGCGGTGGGGCTCGACCCTCCACTCGGCATCCTCTTCCGGGACGGGCGGCCTCGAGAGGCGACGGTGATACATCTCGATGCGGATGATACCCACGATCGTGAACGCGAGCGCGAGCGCGATGCCCAGCAGCGCCTGGTTGCGTGACGCGGCGGCGAGCAAGGTGGTATCGGAAAACGCGCTGCCCTGGAGCAGGTTGAGGACGACGCCGCTGAGTCCCCCAACCGCAACCGAGGCCACCACGGCGGAGGCGGCCAGCCGCGCCAGCAGCGACTCCGTCGCCCCCAGGGCAAGCCAGCGCTCGCGCATCATCACGGTGAGCGCGCCAAAGGCGAGCAGGAGGAGCAGCAGCAGGATGATGCTTTCGATCAGCCCGATCCGGTAGAAGGCGGCGTCCTGCGACATGCCGTTTCCATCGTAGACGGACGGAAGGGGGTCAGCTGGAGAAGCGGGCCTGCAGGGCGATCAGCTCGGCCTGCGCCTGAGCCATCGCGCTCGCCGGGCTGGCCGTGCCCAGCACCAGATCGTGGAGGTGGCGCTGCAGCACCGAGGACGACTCGACATAGTGACCCAGCTTCGGCCGGGGGCGGGCGTTTGCCAGGTTGGCGAGGAAGACGCCGATTTGCGGATTCGCCTTCCGCATGTCGGCGGAGTTTTGCAGCGAGGTCCAGATGGGAAGCTCGGCCGTCTGCTGGGCCTGCACCTCCGGGCTCGTCAGGTAGCGCAGCCAGGCGACCGCCAGGTCGGGATGGGCGCTGTTGGCAAGGGCCGCGAGGCCCAGGAAGCCGCTCACCGAGGCCGCGCTCTTTCCGGTTGAGGCCGCCGCCGGGATGGGCGCGACCGAGCCCTGGCCGACGATCTGCGAGTAGAGCGAATCGTTCATCGCTCCCCACACGAAGTTCCAGTTGGTCGTAAAGGTCACCCCGCCGGAGAGGAACGCCCGCATGGCGTCCGGCTCGTCGCTGGCGGCGACGTCGGCGCGCACCAGGCGATCGTCGATCAGCTGGCGCATAAAGGCCGCGGCGCGCTGCGCCGGCGGCTGCTGCAAGAGCGGCTTGCCGTTGGCATCGAAGAGGTCGCCGCCATATTGTGCCGCGATTCGGACGAAGTCCGAGACGAGCCCCTCGTCCTGCGCCCACGAGTCCGTGTAGGGGACCAGCCCGCGACGGCGCAAGGCCACCATTTGCGAGTACCAGTCCTCCAGCGTCGCCGGTGGGCCGCTGAAACCAGCGGCGTGCAGCTGGCTCTTGTTGTAGTAGAGGCTCTGGACGTTGAGCACGTGGGGCATCGCCCAGTTGGTGTCCTTGTAGGCAAAGGCGTCGAGCAGGCTCGGCATGATGTCGGATCGGGCATCGTCCGGGATCTGGTCCTTCAGACTCAGCAGCTGCTTTCGGTTGGCGAACTCCGGCACCCAGACCTGGTCGAGGGCGACGACGTCGTAGGGCGCCGGCTTCGTCAGCCCGGACGCGAGGATGCTCTCGTAGAGCTCGCGATAGTGCGCGGTCTCGATCGAGACGAAGACCTTGTTGTCGTAAAGGGTGCGGAACTTGTTCGCCAGTGCCTGCAGCACGGTTGGGTCATAGCCGACCTGGTCGAAGAGCAGGGCCCGGATGACGGTGGCGCCGGGCGGCGGCGTTGGGCCGGTAGCGCCCGATCCGGTGGCGCAGGCATCGAGCAGCGACGCGATGGTGACACCCCCGGTGACGCCAAGGCCGAGGCGCAGCCCACGGACAAGCAAGGCGCGACGGCTGTAGCGGCGCGGCGACGCGAAAGGCGCGTGAGGCACGGTCGCTGAGAGGCTATCAGCGGTTTGTTAACGGGCTCGTCGGGTCGGGTCGGCACCGGGCGACAATCCGGTCGCGGCCGCGTAACGAGCATCCGCGTTCTGCTCCAGCCGCAGTTTCTGCCGGGTGTCCCGCAGGGACGCAAGCCAGATGACCAGGCCTAACGCCACCGGGATGAGCGCGCCGCCACGAGGTCGCGGTGGGGGCAGGCCGCCGAACGCTCCGTAGAACTGGAACTCAGCCGGGACGATGGCGTTCGCCTGAAGGAGGAACACGCTGAAGGCCGTGGCGGCCATCCAGAGGCGGCCACGACCGGGGTAGCGCAGGCGGACGAGGCCAGCACCGGGGATGATGGCAAAGGGCCAGACCTCGCGCGGCCGGGCCGGCCGCTCATCGCCGGATGCATCGCTGGCGATTCCATCGACGCTGATGGCAAAGGCGAGCACGGCGACGTACCACCCCTCGCCGAGCAGGTCGATCGGGAGAAAGGGGAAGCCGGTCGCGCGAACCGCTGGCATGAGGAGTTGCGCGCTCAGCCATCCGGCCCAGGCCGTAAGCCCAAGCCCGGCGATGACGATGGCAGGTGCCGAGTAGCGCCGCATGGGTCCGATCCGCGTCACGACCAGGGCGCCGGTGATCACCAGCGCGACCGGCGATTGCCAGCCAAATATCTGCGGCCAGTGCAGGCTGGGAACCGCGATCGACCATGGCGTGAGA
>VBFX01000127.1:11357-18246 GCA_005889395.1 Chloroflexota bacterium | reverse complement strand
TGATCCGCTCTGCGCGGAGACGCTACCCATCACCGGATCGGCGTATGGCGTCGCCCAGCCGCCATGCCCGAAGCCACCTCGGGTGTCCTCATCGGGGCGCCCGGGGGCCTGCATAACCCCATCGAGCGTCACGCTCGTGAATGCAACCACTTTGCCCATTGTTCCTCCTTGGCAGCGATGCCGGCCGCGTGCCGGTCTCGCCTTCTACACGAACGGCCTTGGACCGGATCGACACCGTCTAGGCCGGAGGCATCAACTCCAGCTGGAAGTGAGGTGGCAACGCGTGCGGATCGAGCAACTCGGGACCCTGATTGCGGACATCGTTCACCAACGGCGACGCCGGCGCCAGCCGCAACCATCCATCGGGACAGGGTTTCAGAAAGTCGGCGATCTGCTCCAGTGATAAGTCTTCGAGTACCCAGGTCGCGGCGTCGTCGTCGTTAAGCGCGACCGGCATGCGGTTGTGGAGGGGCGCGATATCGCTGTTGGGAGCCGTCGTCAGGATGGTCGCGGCAAGCTGCCCCTGCCAGCTTCCCAGGAGGCCGGCCAGATTGAGAAGCTTGCCGTCCACGCGGGAGACGGCGACTGGCAGCCGCCGCCCACTAACGGTGCGCCACTCGTAGAAATGAGTCGCCGGCACCAGGATCCGCTGGCCCAGGAGGAAGCGGTGATAGTAAGGCCGGACGATCGCCGTCTCCGAGCGGATGTTAAAGAGTCCGCCCTTCCGGCCGTCGATACCCCAGCGAACGAGGTCGGCACGATGCGGCCCGACGGCGACGACCGGATCCGTGGGCGCGATGTTGTAGCGAGCGTCCTCATCAGGAGCATCTCTGAGCCAGGCATAGGTGGCCAGCAGCTCGGCCCTATTGAACGAGAACGAAATGCGACCGCACATCAACCGCCGAGCTTGAACGCCTTCTTGAGCAGCTGCTTGACGGCCGGCCGCTCCGCGTCAGCCGGCGCGCGCAGCGTGATGAACCGAGAGTCCTTTCCGGAGCCCTCGAGCAGGCCGCTGCCATCATCGAGCTCGCGGCCCCGGTAGAAGAACATCGTCGAGTGCCTCGGGAAGGTGCCGATTCCGACCACACTCGCACCGTTCACCGCGTAGCGCACGATCTTCCACATGTACGTGGGCGAGCGTGGAGCCTGGCTCTGATAACTGATCTCGTCCGCTGTCGGGGCGGCCGCCTTTACCGTCCGGCGGGCCGCCTGCACGATCGGACGCACGGCCGGGGGGATCTTCTTGATGTGATCAGAGACGGGGATCGCGTTCGTGGCGGCCACTTCCTAATTCCGCTTCGGCACTTGTTGAATCGCCCATTTGTTGCCGTCGGGATCGCTGAAGTACACGAACCGGCCCCACGACAGGTCCTCGATATCACTGACGGCAACCCCGCGCCCGGCAAGCTCCTGGTGCGCCTTTTCGATGTCGGGTACCACCATCTGCAGGCCCTCGATTGAGCCGGGCTTCATCGTCGTCAGTCCGATCCCGATGCAGATCGAACAGGCCGAACCCGGCGGCGTCAGCTGCACGAAGCGTAAATTCTCGTTGACCTGCTGGTCGTGATCGGCGTTGAAGCCAACCTTGTCGACATAGAAAGCTTTGGCGCGGTCCACGGCCGATACCGGCACGGCGACCAGTTCAATCTTCCAGTCCATGACGTTCGTTTTCCTCCTCAACGTCTCCTGGTGGGTCCCTGTCGATACTATTTGACACCTCGCGGGCCAGCACGTACGGTTGCCCCGCGGATCATGGCGCCGGCCACGCCGAGAAGTCCTGAGGGGCCGCCGACCGCAACCTGCTCTGAGATCCTCGACGTTACGCCCTTGTTCCCAGAGAGGGCTGGCCAGCGTTGCTCACCTGAAAAGTAGCCCACATTCCTGCTGATTCGTGGCCGATCAGAAGGCAGGCGAAGCGGCCGACAAACGGTGCGCCTGGCGTGAACGTAAAGCTTTTGCTTTCGCCTGCACTAACGTATCCGCTTCCGGTCGGATCGGGCAGGCTCGCCCCGGGGAAGGCCGAAGTCTTCGACTCGGCGCCGCTCACTACCGCGCAGGAATGGGCATAAGCGGCGAGCGGATCGTCGTTGCAGTGCACGGTCACCATCCATCCGCGGGGAACCGTGATGACGAGAGACCCGTGCGAGAAGCCATTGAAGTTGTATCGGTTATCGACTCCCTGGGCGTCGGCCACCATGGTCAAGGTCGCGGTTTTGGCTGCCGCATCGAATGACAACCACTGACTCACCTGAGTGGGTGCGAGGGGGCTGGCAGCGACCGTCGCAAGCGGGGGCGGCGATCCCGGCTGGGTCGCGGCTCCGGTGCAGCCTGATGCCAGAGTGGACGCTGCGATCGTGAGCGCGGCGCGCGCCATAATCCAAACAGTTCGGTGCATCATCTCTCAAGCTCCTGGAGCAGTCGGGGTAGCCAGCACGACGACAAGCGCAGCACCAATCGAGTTGACCTGAAATCTGCGGAGTGCGAGGGTGGTTTGCATCGTTATTACTCCTTCCTAGCCTCCTGCCGACCCGCAGCGGACCGCCACATGGAATTGCGTCTCGAGGATCAAGGGCTGCAACGTTGGGAGGACGGCTTCCGCAGCCTCAGACGCCCGGGCCGGATCAAACGCCCAGCCCTCGAGCACGAGAGCAAGCGTCTCCTCGTCGCCAAGAACCGTTATGGCGGTGATGCCCAAATCGGCGAGCTTGTGTGCTGACTGGAGGCTCGGGATGTCGGCTCGGTGTCCGGATACGAGCAGCAGCGCCATCGGCATGTGAACCTCCTTGATGGATAAATGCCCTTCGCCGAGAGGAGGTTAGAGCGCGCTACATCGCCGTTCATCGGGGAACTCCCTCATTTTTCAGGCAAGCTCAGGCCGAGGAAGGTTTTTAGTGCTGGCGCAGATCTTTGTCAGGCACCGCATTTACCAGCGTCGAATTGCTGACATGTCCAGCCAGCTCGGTTCTGTTGCGGGCGCCAATTCTCGCAAGAACATTGGATACGTGGCGCTCGATGGTCTTTCGGGAGAGGAACAACCTGGTTGCGATCTCTGGATTGCTGTAGCCGGCGGCAACAAGTATCGCGATCTGCCGTTCGCGGTCGCTCAGCTTATCCAGCGCGGCATCACCGCTCGACGCACGACCACGCCGCCACGTATGGACGCCGAGCCGGCGCAGCCCGGCTTCAGCCAGCCGCTGCTCGGTTTCCGCACCAGCCGTGCTCGCTTCCATCCCCGCCTGTCGCAGCTCGTCTGCTGCCCGGCCGTCGTCTCGGCCGGACAACGCGGTAGCGAGGTCGAGGCGCGCCCAAAGCAAACTCGCCACCAGCCCGCGCCGCCTCCTCTCGGACGCGACGGTCTCGAGTTCGGCAATGCCGGTGGCTGGATCCTGGCTGGCGATCGTTATCAGAGCGCCAGCGTGCTTGCGCCAGAGCTGGTCCCCTGGCTCGGCCGGGCGCCCGTCCGAGTCCCAGGCCCGTAACGCATTCTCGGCCTGGTCGACGCGACCGAGACGAGCGCACGTCTCGGCGGCTCGAAGGTTCATCTCACGTGCACACCTTCGACAGTCGGCGGCGACCGCGTCTGCTCGGGCCGCCAGAAGGTGCCGGTCGATGTCAGCGCTCCTGGTTGCACCGGCCGACCTCGCCAGCCAAATCATCGCGATTCCGTGGAGGTGAATTCGATAGTGCGGATCAGGCTGGAGTGCGACCTCTTGCTCGACGCCCGATCCGCCGCTCGAGCTCGACACATTCCGAGATGACCTCCTCCGCCTCGCTCAAGCCACCAAGCTCGATCAGCCTGCTGGCCAGCATCGATCCCGCCGCGAGGATGAGCATCGGCAGCACCCGCTCGTGCGACTCCAGCCAGGCGCGCCGCGCCGCCGCGAGCGCTTCGCCCGTCCGGCCGAGGAACCACAGCGCTAACGAGGCGTTCAGACTGGCCGAGAGCCTGGCCTCCTGCGAATCTCGCGCCACCTGCGCAATTTCCTCGGAGATGCGCAACATTTCAGCGGCGTCGTCTTCGATGACCGCCGCATCGAATGCGGCCTGGAGCGCCATGACCCAGGCCTCTCGTTCCCGAGCGCTGATCTCATCCGGACTTCGATGACTCCATCGGCCGCGTGCGTCAAGCACCGCCTGCTCCGCGACCTGCCGAGCGTCGTCCATCCGGTGTTCGAGCACCCGGAGGAGGTTGGCTTGATGCGCCGCCATCTCTAGTTCGGCGACTGGGTCCGTTGTGCCTTGGGCTTGGGCTTTGGCTCGAGCGCGGGCGAGCAGCGGCAGCGCCTCTTCCCTCCGCTCGACGATCTGGAGAGCGGCGCGCGAGGCGGCGAGGTAGCACCTTGCCGCAAATGCGGGATCATGCACCTGTGTTGCCAGTTCCATCCATCGCTCCATGGCGGCCCGGTGCTCGCCCAACTCACTGGCGAGCATTGCGACCCGATCATGAAGCGTGGCAGCAATCGGCCCGGAGAACCCTCCCGAATCCGTGACTTGTGAGAGGTCCCGCAAACCCTCGCGTCCGATCAGTCGACGCCGCGGCGACCGAACAATACGAAGCGCAAGATCATTTGCCTCGAGTCCGGCCTTGCGGCGATGCACGAGCGCCTCGAGCAGTATCTGGACGTCGTCGCCCGCGTGCTGCTCGAGCCAGCCCCCCAAGAGCCCATGAAGCTCCCGCCGATAAACCGTGGGCAACCGCGCTTCAGCCGATGACCGAATGAGGTCGTGTGCGGGACGTACAGAGATCCCCTCGACGACCAAGAGGCCCGATCGCTCAACCTCGGCGATGGCGTGCTCGGTGCGACCCTCGTCCCAAGTCAGCAGTTCAGCAAGGTCAGTCGGCGAGAGCGGGCGAGCGGCGACGGCGAGCAGGCCGAGCATCCGACTGGCGTCGCGAGCCAGTGTCCGCTCTTGCGCAAGCAGGTAGTCATCGAGGTCGCTCACGCCTTCGCTCCCCGCCAGGACGCTGAGCCAGAATGGTGAGCCTTGCGCCATGGACCACAGCTCCGCAGCGTGCTCCGCGCCATGGTGCGGCGCTAACTGATGGACGAGGCGAACACCGTCGTCGCGTTCGAGTGGGCCAAGCACGTGAGTCGTCGAACGATCGAACAGCCCTCTCGTTATCGAGTCAAAGAGGCCCTTCCCTACGCTAGCCGGACGGCTCGCCGCAATCAGGGCGACGCCCTTTCCTTCCGCATCGGCCGAACGGACGAGGTACGCACAGAGGGCAATCGACAGCTGATCGACCCAGTGGATGTCATCCACCATGAGTAAGACCGTGCCCTGCAGGGCGAGCAGCGCTCGATGAGCCGCCTCAAATACGCGCAGTGGCTCGATCGGGCGATCGTCCGCGGGGGTGGAGCCGTAGAGAGCCGCTTCGAGCCGTGCTCCCACACCCGGCACCTTGACCAGCACGCGAAGCATCTCCCCCGCCGCCGCCAGTGGTGCCTGCGTTCCGGTTTGGTAGCCGACGATGCTCAGCTGGACGCAGGCTTTCTGGCGACCGCGTAGCTCGGAGAGCAACCGGGTCTTCCCCGCGCCCGGAGGTCCCGTGAGAAGCGCAGCGGCCGGCCTCCCCTCACGCGTCGCGCGTATGCAGAGAGCGTTTAGGAGCGCCAACTCGGCTTCTCTTCCGACGAAAGGCGCGGCCACAGGGAAAGCCTAGCGCCGTTCTACGGAAGGTGAAAGGCGGGGCCGGAATAAACGTGATGTCAAAGCGGGAGACGAGTCTCGGGCTTCCGAGTGCCACTCAGGAAAGGCTGCCGATCTGGATCGCGAAAATGCGCCACTGCATCGCCCGCTTTGGCTCGGCCCCCCGCTCGCGACTTACGTTGAGCGCCGATTAGCCGCACCAACGCGGCCACTGAGTACCGACCTGAGTACCGACTGAGCCTTTTCCCGCATTTCATCGGCCCGCCCGCCATGGGACGCTCGCCGGCGGGCAGGCCTGGAGGCAGACCCAATATCAAGACCAAGAAGGAGCACATCGATGAGAAAGACCGTCAATCGTCTCGCTCGGCTCGTACCGCTCATCGGGGTCGTCGCGGCGCTCATGGTCCCCATGGCAGTGGCGGCCGCCGATACTTCCATTCAGCCGCTGTCTGCAACGTTAGTTGCAAGGGGCGCGGAAGTCGACGTCACCGTCAGCTTCACATGCCCGGCCGGCTACACGGTCGGCAGCCCGTATGGAATGTCCGGCGGAGCGAGCGTATACCTGCAGCAGGCCGTCACCAAGACGGAGCAAGCGTCGGGTTCCGGTTTTAGCTCCGGGCAAACGTGCACGGGCCAGCCGCAGACGGCCGTGGTCCCGGTCCTTGCGACCGTTCCCGGACCACCGTTTCGCAATGGACCGGCTGTGGCATTCGCCTACCTGCAGGCGTGCGATGCCAACTTCAACTGCGTCTATGTGGGGTCCGGACCGGTGACCCTACGGATCAGCCGCTGAGCTGATCCGCTAGCGTCGAAACCTGTGCCTCCAGGCAGCCCATCGCTCCGGCTCGCGCGCCTGAGCTTGCTAGACTCGGCCCTTGGCCGTACTGGACTGGCTGCTCGACTCCGACCCCGCCATCCGCTGGCAGGTGTTGCGCGATCTTGCCGATGCGCCGCCAGAAATTGTCGCGGCGGAGCGCGACCGCGTGGCGACCGAAGGGTGGGGTGCCCGGCTACTGGCCCTGCAAGGCGAAGACGGCCAGTGGGAGGGAGGCGCGTTATTCCCCGCGCGAAGGGCTACGTCGGGTAACAGCGATGAGCCCAAGGGCCAGCCCTGGACCGCCACGGCATACAGTCTCGTCAACCTGCACGACTTCGGTGTCGACCCCCGCTCTGACCAGGTGCGCCGGGCGGTGGCGCAGGTCCGAGAACACTGCCGCTGGGAGCACGCCGGCCAGCC
>VBFX01000127.1:0-11261 GCA_005889395.1 Chloroflexota bacterium | reverse complement strand
GTCCTGGAAGGGCTGTTGGCCCACGAGCGCGCAACTGGCGGCTCGGCGGAATCCATCGCGACTCGCCGCCGGGGTGAGGAGTACCTCCTCGAACGGAAGTTGTTCCGGCGTAAGAGCAGCGGCGCCGTGGTCGACCCGGCCTGGCTGAAATTCTCGTTCCCCACCCGCTGGCACTACGACGTGCTGCGTGCTCTGGAGTACTTCCGAGCGGCTGGGGATCCGCCGGACCTGCGCATGGACGAAGCGATTGATTTGCTCCGATCCAAGCGGCAGTCTGACGGCACATGGCCTCTGGAGAACACCCATCCCGGGGCGGTCCACTTCGCGCTCGAGGACGGCGATGGTCGGCCCAGCCGGTGGAACACACTTCGCGCACTGCGGGTCCTCCGTTGGTACGAAACCCGCGAGCTGGTCAAGCGCGGTCTGCGCGAGAAGCGCACGGATCCATCAGAGCTGGCCGACCGGCGTGACATCAACGAAGCTGGAGGGCCGCCGTGGAGAGCTCGGCCCGTGGTGTAGGTGGCGCGAGCGATACTGCGACGATGGCGATGGACGAGATCATCGGCGACTACGCGGCCTTCTTCGCCCAGCAGAAGGCGAGACTCGCCGCGCTCGGCATCTCGATCGCGGGCTACCCGCTCAGCCACCTCGCCTTCCGGACGGAGACGCTCGACGCGTACCTCGTCGTCCGGGAGCGGATCGAGGCGTTCTGCGTCGCGAACGTCGAGAACGTCTGGAACGGCCGGCCGATCTCGAAGCTGCTGCTCCGCGAGCCGATCCACGTCGAACCTGGCGTGCCGGTCTCGCTCATCGAGTTGATCCCGCCGCCCCATCAGAACGTCTACCAAATGGGTCTCGAGCATGTCGGCATCGTCGTCACCGACGACTTCGAGGCGTTCGCGGCGGCACACGCGGCCGCATTCACCGGTCGGCAATACCAGAGCGAGATCTGCCAGCCCTGGTACATCGCCTTTGAGGACCATACGAACGTGAAGTTCTATGACCTCTCGCTTCACGACGTACTCGTGGCGGAGGGTCGGCCATTCGACGGGTTTCACCATGCGATCGACTGATCTGCCGCGGGAGTTGTCGCGGTGCCGCACCCTGACTGGACCCCCTTCTTCCGCGAAGTGGTCCTGAATAGAGTGGTACTGAAGCGGGACACGAGCGTTTCCCGCTCAGTGCCCACTCAGCTATCGGTGCGCGTGACTGCTTCCGCTCGCAAGACCTTCGGCCGAGGCAGGTCGAATGTTCTGGTTCATCCGAAAGAAGTTCTCCGGATCGTACTTGCTCTTGATCTCGGACAGGCGAGCAAGGTTGGGACCATAGGCGTCCCGGACACGCTGCTCTCCTTCTCCGCCGAGGTAGTTCACGTAAACACCAGCGGCGGCCATCGGTTGCAACCGACCCCAAAGTTCGCGCGCCCACAAAACATTTGCCTCGGTTTCCGAGGCGTCTTCCCATCCGGCCAGGATGAGGAGACTGTACCTCGCAGCGCGGTGGCTGAATGCGGTCTCAGTGACGCCTACCCTTGCTATTGATCCACCCATGGGCTCTAACGCGATGCTCGAATAGCGAGACGGAGCCCGCCGAAACGCTTCAACGGCGAGGATGATCGCATCATCGCTCAGCTCGGTAAGAAAATGCGCCTTCCAGTAATTGCGCCTTCCGGGGGGAAAGGACGGATCGACGAGTCGCTGAACTTCCAAATAGGGCCGTGGCCGGATGTCATCCACGATCGGGGATCCGAAGCTGCGCAACGGCCGAAGCACCTCTTCCCCATCGTTGAGAGGTCCATTGAAAACTGCCCGCATGCCCACCCGCGCTACCCCATCCGGACCGCGACCCAGTCCCGTGTACACGATCAGTGCGTCAGGCGCGCTCGTCATGAAGTTGCGGTAGAAACGGAGCGTCTCGGCTGAGAGCGGGTGGAAGACGCTGCCGCCGACAAGAACCGGACCAACGGAGTGCAGCTGGAATTCGAGCGAGGTCACCACCCCGAAGTTGCCGCCGCCCCCGCGGAGGGCCCAATAGAGATCATGATTCTCGGTGCGGTTGACCGTTAAGAGGCGGCCGGCCGCCGTCACGATCTGGGCTGATAGCAGGTTGTCGCATGCAAGTCCATAACTCCGCATCAGGTGCCCAAGCCCACCGCCCAGGGTAAAACCGGCAATTCCGGTCGTGGACATAAGACCTCCGGTGGTCGCCAAGCCATATTGCTGGGTTGAGGCATCGAGTTCACCCCATAGCACGCCTCCGCCCGCTCGAACTGTTTGGGCTTTCGGGTCGACAACAATCTGTTTCATGAGAGACAGATCGATGACCAGCCCCCCGTCGCAGACCGCGTTGCCGGCGATATTGTGCCCGCCCCCTCGGATTGCCACCGGCAGACGATCAGAGCGCGCAGCTTCTATACACGCGATAACGTCGCCAACCGTCACACAACGAGCGATCGCTGCAGGCCGCCGGTCGATCATCCCGTTCCACACACGCCGCGCTCGCTCGTACTCGAAGTCCTGAGGTTCGATGACCCGACCCGAGATGGCCGACTTCAAGGCCATGAAGTCGCTCACGTTTCTAGGGGACCCTTGAGTCGAGCTCGGGACGGAGGACCACGCTCTCCTGTTCGCTAGGGTCGGTCCGTGCCCCAACCGCGTCTGCCGGAGTGGCCGTGCGATTCACCGCCGCGTGAGGGACGCCGGCCGGAATGTAGAGATAGTCGCCGGGATGCGCCGCAGACTTGTGCTCCAGCCGTTCGCCCGTCGAGAGCTCGACCTCTTCGCCGGCGATGAGATAGAAGGCCGATTCGTGGCTTTCGTGCACATGAGCCTTGGTTCGACTACCGGGCGGGATCACGACGGATTCCAGCCACAGGTGCTGCGATCCCACACTCTCGGCGCTCACTCCTGGCGTATATGCCAACCCGTGCTTGCCGCGATAGCTTTCACCTGCGGCGACCACTTGTCCCAACCTCCCGCCAGCTGCTGTTCCCATAGTCGTCTCCGGCCATGCGCGGCCGGTTGCTGTTCAGCTGACCGCTTTCATCACTAGCTTGGCGATCTTCGCCTCGTGGGCGGCTGTCAAGGTCTTGATCCCGTAGTACGTTGGCCACATCTCGCCATCGTCGATATTGGCCTTATCGGTGAACCCGAGAGTGGCGTAACGCGCCTTGAATTTTGCGGCGCTTTGGAAGAAACAGACGACGTTGCCGTCTCTGGCGTATGCGGGCATCCCGTACCAGGTCTTGGGTGCAAGCTGGGGTGCGTTCGAGGCGATGAGTTTGTGGAGCCGTTGGGCGATTGTGCGATCGGACGGCGGCATCTCGGCGATCTTCGCCAGGCAGTCAGCTTCGGCCTCTGCCTTGTTGCCACTCGCCTTTCGTTCCTTGATCAACTCCTTCATAGCCGCCTTCTCTTCCGCGGTGAATACGTTGGAGGCAGCACGGCGGGTGGGCTTCTTTGTTGCGGGCATTGGCACTTCTCCTTTAAGGCCGGGTCTCGCTATTTATGCGCTTCGGGTGGCGGTGCCCCACCCACGTCTCAACTCGACGACGTCATCCTCGCAAATGCTGACATTGGGTCCTCCCACCATTCGGCCATTAACCTCGCTGTATCTCCGGCCGCAGAAGGCACAGAAGTCCGATATTGCAGGACAGGTGGCCCTTTCTGCTCCGCAAGGACCTCTTCACAGAGCTTGAGGCAAGACTCACAAATCGTTCCTCCAGGACCGCTTGCCACACGCGATTCCGACTCAAGGTAGCTCTTGCGACAGAACGAACAGAACTGGCGGGTTTCCAACGTCTCGTTCAACTCGGGAATCCTATCGGAGATCCAGGTAAAAAGACCGGACCATCATCGCGGTCCGGCCTCGACCCGGTTGGGCTCCCTACTTCGAGGAGCTGCTTCAGGGCGTTGCGTTCTTGGAGCGGGAGACGAGTCTCGAACTCGCGACCTCAACGTTGGCAACGTTGCGCTCTACCAACTGAGCTACTCCCGCGTTGCGTCACGCATTATAGCCAGCGCTGATCTTGGGATCGGGCCAATTCGGGGCAGGCGTGACCCCGCGTTACCGGTGCGTGGCGGCTCCGTGACAGAGTCGCGGGGAAGGCCGTAAGACTCCGGCGCTATCACTTTCACGATGGGTCTGAGGGGGACCGCCTTCCGCCTGCTCGTGGCGGGAGGCGTGGGGGTCAGCCTTTTGTTCGCCACCGCGCTGCCGGCGGCAGCCGATGACATTGCGGACGCCCTGGCCCGGCTCCAGACCATCAACAAACTGAAGGGCGACCTGCGGGACAACCTTCAGAAGGCCCAGGCCCAGGAGATTGCGCTGCTGCAGCAGCTCCAGGAGACGCGCGACACCATCAACCAGACGATGGACAAGATTGCCGCCACCGAGCGGCGGATCGCCGAGCTGGAGCGCCAGATCGCGGCGCTCGACGCCCAGATCGCGGAGGAGCAGCAAGAGCTGCGCAAGACCAAGGCCGAATACGCGACCTTCGTCCGGAGTGTCTACAAAACCAACGCGGACCCTCTGGCCCAACTGCTGGCGGCTCCCGATTTCCAGGGGTTCCTCAACCGGGCCGTCGCCATCGAGCACCTGACCTACCTTTCCAACCGGCTCATCGACCACATCCACCAGGTCGACCTCCTGTTGCGTAGCCAGCAAGCAGGCGCACCAGCAGGACCTCGAGAACCGGCTGCGCCAGAGCATTGCCCAGGTGAAGTGGGAGCTGGTGGCCATCAACGGCCAGTCGGCCGCGCTCGCGCAACGGATTGCCGACATGGAAATCGCCCGCCAGGATCAGCTGATCGCCGAGGCCGAGCAGGCCGCCTGGCAACAGGCACAGTTCTGGATGCAGCACAACCTCTTCACGCTGCCCAATGCCGGCGCGAACCACTCGACGAAATACCCGCTCGTTTGGCCGCTGCAGCAGGGCAGCATCACGCTCGTCTTCGGCCCCTGCACTCAATCGTTCGAGCCGCCCGGGTTTGGCTACCCTCACTTCCATACCGGCGTCGACGTCGCCTACAAGCAGGGCTCTCCAATCCTTGCCGCCGATGACGGCGTCGTGGTGGCGGCCGACTCAAGCCTGCTCAACGGCCAGCTGGTCGGCTATGGCAACTACATCATCGTCGCGCACCGCAACAACTTCTTCTCGCTTTATGGCCACCTGCTGGGGTTCCAGGTGAAAGCCGGCGACAGCGTACGCCAGGGCCAACTGATCGGTTTCGACTCGGTCGCCGAACCGGACTGCAGCTCTGGGCTTCCTGGGGATCGCTGGCTGTGACGCTGACCCGCCTGGCCGTCTAGCGACGACGAATTCGGCTCAGCCGGCATAGAGCAGGCTGAGGGACGCCGGTCCCATCATCCGGCGATCCAACCGCTGCAGGCGCCGCTCCAGATCGGCCCGCCATTGCGGGTTCGGCACGGCCGCCAGCGCCAGTAGGCGGAGGGCGTCGCCGACAATGCGCCGAGCCGCTCTGAGGTCGCGCGCCTGGTGTTCGAGCAATTTCGCCAGCTCGATCGCGACGGGATAGGGGTACGACTGCGTGCGCCAGCACTCTTCGAGGATCAATCGAGCTTCCTCCCAGCAGCCCTGCCGTCGCAGCAGGCGTGCCAGTCGTAGGCCAAGCGCTCCCCCCAACACCGGCATTGCTCCCTTCGGGCGAAGCTGCCAGAGCTGGCGGTACGCGCTAATCGCGTCGTCGTGAAAGCCACGTAATTCCAAAAAGCGAGCGCGCCCGAACCGATCGAGTGGATGAAGATCGTCGGAGCCTCGGAGGACTGCCTCGAAACGAGCGAGCAACAGCGCCATCGACAGCACGTCCTGCCGGTTATGGGTAAAGACCGGATCCAGGACGTGGGGATCACCGTCGCGCAGCCAGGCGAAGTATCGGCTCGGAATCAAACTTCCCGGCAGGTCGTCGGCGCGATGCAGGTCGAGTACCGCCTGCTCGATGGTCTGCAGTGCGCAGTCCGGCAGTCGCGGCTTGAAAATGCGGCGAGCCATCGTCAGCAGGTCGAAGTGCGGTGGTGACGGCCACTCGGCGCGACGCATTACGAGGCGAGTTTGCAACAACGGCCAATCGAAACAGCGGCCGTTGTAGCTGACGAGCACGCCGGCCTCGCTCACGCACTGTCCGACCGCCCAGAGCAGCGCATTCTCCTCGTTGAAGTCGCGGAGAAAGTACTGGGCGAGTGTCAAACCGTCCGCCTCGCGCCAGGCGAGCCCGACGAGGAAGGCGACTGTACCGGTGCCGCCGGACAGCCCGGTCGTTTCGGTGTCGAGGAACAGCGGCCGTCGCAGATCATCCGGCGCCAGGCCGAGACAGGCGGCGAGCGCCTCGACGCCGCGGTCGCCATCGTTCGGGAACCATTCCCGCCGCACCACGACCGGCCCAAACGGCGTCACTTCTTCGATGCAGTTGGCCGGCAGGGCCTTGAAGGCGCCCCCACCCTGCGCTCCTCCAGTGGGGGAGGGAGAAGTTGCCGAATGTAATGTTCGAGCTACCCTTGGGCGCGCGGTGATGGCGGCGATGCGCTCGCGCAGGGCAACGAGGTCGGCGGTCACCGCGCCGGCGCGGGAACCAGGGCCGCCAGTTCGAGCAGGCGCAGGGCGACCGCCTTCCCCTCCTCCCCCACCTCCAGCGCCGGGCCAACGCACGATGGGCAGCCACTCTCGCAGCCGCACTGCGAGACCAGGTCGTGCGCGGCCGCCATCACAGCACCCGCCATCTCGAAGAGCCGCGCGCTCATCCCGACGCCACCCGGGTAGCGCTCATAGACGAAGACGGCCGGCGTGCCCGTGTGCGGCGCCCGCGTCTCGGCATAGGCACCGAGGTCCCGCGCGTCGCACATCAGGAAAAGACACGCCACCTGCGTGACGACGTTCGCCAACCCCTGCAGGCCGCCCTGCATGGCCGCGCGGGGAACCTGGCGGGCGACCTCGGCAGGTATCTCGAGCCAGAACGCGGTCGTGTGCAATTGCTGTTCCGGCAGGCTGATGGGGCCCGATCCGATGTTCTCGTGGGTGTGGAAGCGGATCTTCTTGAAGATGGTGGGCAGCGCCGTCACCCGCACCTCGCCGTGATGGACCGCGAGCGGCTCCGGTGGACGGCTCTGAAACGTCTCGAGCACCTTGATACTGACGGCCAGGTTGGCGTCGGTGTAGTAGTCGACCTTGACCGGCCGCACGTAGGCTTTCTTCTCCTCCCAGTCGAGCCGGTCCACGTGGTACTGGAGGCCCTCGTGCAGGTAGATCGCTTCCTCGTGCAGGAAGACGGGGGCTGAGAATTGGTCCATCTCGCCAACGACGCTGGCGCCCCTGGTGACGTCGACGATGACGACGTTGTCCGCGTTGGCGCTGCGCAGGCTGACGCCTTCGGCGGGAAAGGCATCGGCACTCCAGTGCCAGGTATCGCCCGCCTGGTGGACCGCGCCGTCTTCTTCCAGGATGCGCAGCAGTTCCGCGACCGGCGCCTGACCGAATGGTTCGCCGTTCGACAGCGGCAGCTCGAAGGTCGCGGCCTGGAGGTGCGCGCTGAGGATCAACAGGTTGTCCGGGTCGATCAGTCCCTGCTCCGGGTCTCTTCCGAGGAAATACTCGGGATGGTTGACGAGGTATTGATCGAGCGGGCTGCTCGATGCCACATAGACCGCGGCCGCGGCACAACGGCGCCTGCCGGCGCGGCCGATCTGCTGCCAGGCGCTGGCAATCGTCCCCGGGTAGCCGCAGAGAACCGCGGCGTCGAGGTGCCCGATGTCGATCCCGAGCTCGAGCGCGTTGGTGCTGACCACGCCGCGGACCGATCCGTCCCGCAAGCCGTGCTCGATCTCGCGCCGCTGCAACGGCAGGTACCCACCGCGGTAGCCGCGGATTGTCCCGGTTTTGCCCAGCCGGTTGGCGAGCGACTCCTGCAGATAGCTGAGCAGGATTTCGACCTGCAGGCGCGTGCGTCCGAAGACGATGGTTTGCACCCCGCCGCGCAGAAACGCCTCGGCGATCTTCTGGCTCTCAAGCGTGGACGAGCGCCGGATGCCGAGCTCGCGATTGACGACCGGCGGGTTGTAGAAGAGCAGACGCTTGGGCCCGCTGGGGGCGCCGTTGTCGTCGACCAGCGTCATCAGGCGGCCGGTCAAGCGTTCGGCCAGCTCTTTCGGATTGGCGATCGTCGCCGAGCAACAGATCACGACGGGATGGCTGTCGTAGAACGCGCAGACGCGCCACAAACGGCGCAGCACGTTGGCCAGGTGGCTGCCGAAGACGCCGCGATAGGCGTGCAGCTCATCGATCACGACGTAGCGAAGGTTGGCGAACAGCTTCACCCAGCGGGTGTGATGGGGCAGCACACCCGTGTGCAACATGTCGGGGTTGGTCACGACGATGTGGCCTGCCTGGCGGATCGCCTGGCGGGCGCTCACCGGCGTATCGCCGTCGTACGTGTAGGTCTTGAGATCGACCTTCATCTCGCCGACGAGGCCGTGAAGCTCGGCCAGCTGGTCCTGGGCCAGCGCCTTGGTCGGAAACAGGTAGAGCGCCCTGGCCTCGGGGTCCTTGAGCATCGCTTGCAAGACCGGCAGGTTGTAGCACGCGGTTTTCCCGGAGGCCGTCGGCGTCACCACGACCAGGTCCTTGCCGGCGAGCGCGAGGCTGGTCGCGTCGGCCTGATGCGTGTAGAGGCGGGTGATCCCGCGGGCCGCCAGTGCCTGGCCCAGGCGCGTATCCAGCGAATCGGGAAAACCGGCGTAGCGGGCCTGGCGGGCCGGCAGGGTATGGTCGAGCGTCAGATGGCGGCGGAATTCATCCTGAACGAGAAGTCGATCCAGCACCATCTCGACCGACATGCCTGAGCATCTTAGCGAACATATGTTCGCCGCGCAAGGGGAAAGGGCTCAGGAACCGAACCGGTCCCTGAGCCCGGATGCTCTAACGAGAGACGACGGCCGCCGGAATCTCTGTGTAGAGGATCTCGAGGGCCTCGACCTTCGGACCCGGCGCGCCCGCCTTGCTGGCAATGTCCTTGCGGATCCCGGCGACGGCGGCTTCGCTGTTCTGGAGGTCCTTCTCCGTATCCCAGATCGTGCCCGAGAAGCTTTTGCCGGCCTTGCGGTCGACCAGTAGGATCGCCGCCCGTGCGCCGGGCTGCTTCTGGACAGTCGGCACGGCATTGGCCTTGTAGTCGGATATCGCCTCGTTAACTCTCGCCGGATCACCTTCGACGGTTGTGATGCGAACCCAGGTTCCCGATTTCGGGGGCTTGAAACGCTCCTGGACGGCGACCTCGCACTCGTTTTCCTCGATGATGCGGTCTTTTTACTCGTGCAGCTTGAAGTACTTGAAACCTTCCGCGACCGGAAAGTCCTGGCCCTTT
The DNA here is from genome assembly GCA_005889395.1 of Chloroflexota bacterium. Classification (GTDB taxonomy): domain Bacteria; phylum Chloroflexota; class Dormibacteria; order CF-121; family CF-121; genus CF-13. The sequence continues at coordinate 1,890 of VBFX01000127.1, read as the reverse complement.
GCCATTTCGGCGGCCCGTTCCCGGATGGTTTGCTCCAGCTCGGACCACTCGCCGACCTGGCTCTTGTGTTCGCGCAAGGCTTCGATCTTGAGATCGATCGTGTCGCTGATGTCCACCCAGGCATCGGGCTCGTTCGAACCCGTCAGGTAGATCTCTTTGACCTGGTGTGGCTCCAGCCCCTCATCGAGCAGCTCGGGAAACACCAACCGCGTGTCGGATCCCGGGATGATTGCATCCAGGGTGGCGTCGCCGGCCGCCCGATGGTCCGGGTGGTTGATATAGCGCTGCCCCGTCCAGCGTCGAGTGGGGTCCGGTGCCATAACGACGTCGGGCTTGGTCCGGCGGATCCAGCGCGTGATCTGTCGGCGCAGATCGAGCGTCGGCTGCAGCGAGCCGTCGTCGTAGCCGAGAAAGAAAACGTCCTTCACGCCGAGCTTCATCGCTGCCGCCCGCTGCTCGGCATGGCGGATCTGGGCCAGGCGCTCCGCGGTCATCGCCGGGTCGCTGCTCCCACGGTTCCCGTCGGTCAGGATGAGGTAGGTGACCTGGCGACCCTCCTTCGCCCAACGTGCCACGGTCCCCGCGGCGCCGAACTCGGCATCGTCCGGATGTGCCATCACCACGAGCACCCGTGCGAGACCGTTCGGGGAATCTGGCATCAGGCGGGCGTCGGGATCGCCGTCGAGACTTCGTAGTCGACGAAGTCCTTGAAGTGGGCGCCCTCCCCGCACACCGGGCACTTCGGATCCCGCTTCAGTCGCAGCGTCCGAAACTCGTCCGTCAGGGCATCGATCATCAGCAGCCGGCCAACCAGCGGCTCGCCAATACCGAGCAGCATCTTGACCGCCTCATTGGCTTCGAACAAGCCGATGATGCCTGGGAGAATTCCCAGCGTTCCCGCCTCGTCGCAGCTCGGCGCCAGCTCCGGCGGCGGTGGCTCGGGAAAGACGCAGCGGTAGCAGGGTCCCACAAACGGCTGGAAAACGCTCACCTGGCCGTCGAAGCGGAAGATGCTGCCGTGAATCACGGTTTTCTTCAACAGCACGCTCGCGTCGTTGACGAGGTAGCGGGTCGGGAAATTGTCGCTGCCATCGACGATCAGGTCATAGTCCTTGAAGAGCTCGATGATGTTGTCGCGCGTCAGGCGCTGCTGGTAGGGGACGACCTTGACGTCGGGGTTGAGATCCTCGAGCGTCTGCTTCGCCGAGTCGACCTTCGGCTGCCCGATCCGCTTGCTGTTGTGGAGGATCTGGCGCTGCAGGTTGCTCTCGTCGACGGTGTCCGAATCGACGATCCCAATCGTGCCTACACCGGCGGCGGCTAGGTAATAGCCGGCGGGCGAGCCCAGGCCGCCGGCGCCGATGATCAGAACCTTGGAATCGAGCAGCTTGAGCTGACCTTCCTTCCCCACCTCGGGGATCAGGACGTGGCGGCTGTAACGCTTCTGCTGGGCCGGCGTCAGCTCGCGGGGAACGACAAAGTTCAGTCCGGCGTCCTTCCAGGCCCCGAAGCCGCCCTTGAGCGAGGCGACGTCTTTGTAACCCATCTGCTGGAGCGTCTCGGCCGCGAATGCGGAGCGGCTGCCTCCCGCGCAGTAGGCGACGACGGGCGTTGCAACGTCGGGTACGTACTGTTCCACCCGTGCCTCGAGGTAGCCGCGGGGAATATGGATGGCGCCGGGAATGATGCCCTGCTCCACCTCGTCCTGCTCGCGAATGTCGATGACCACCGGCTTGCCTGACCCGTTGCGCGCGGCGTCCAGTTGCCGGACGTCGACCTCACGGATCCGTGATTTGACCGCTTTGAGCATGTCGCGATAACTGGCCATGTCGCTTTTAAGTCTACCCGCGCCCGAGCGAATCTATTCCTAGATCGTGGTGGGCGTACGGG
>VBFX01000126.1 GCA_005889395.1 Chloroflexota bacterium | reverse complement strand
CCTGATCAAGACCGCCGAGGGCGCCGCCGAGTTCGTCTTCCAGAGCATCCGTGACGCCGTCAAGGGCGACCCCCTCGCAACGCTGGGTGCGGCGCTCATCCGTCCCAAGCTGCGGGCAGTCCGGCGCCGCGCGGATTGGCGCGAGTTCGGCGGGGCTCTCCTCCTCGGCGTCAATGGCGTGGCGGTGATCGCGCATGGCCGTTCCGATGCCCGTGCGACCTACAATGCGGTGCGGGTCGCTCGCGACGCTGTCGACCGCCAGGTGGTCGCGACCATCACGGCGGCCGTGTCGTCGACCGGAGACCAGCACAGATCCGAACATAAGAGCGCGCCTCTCGTAACATGACGACATGGCTCGGAACGGGGAGCGGCCTGAGCACCGCGTGGTCGTGACCGGCATGGGGGTCCTGGCACCGAACGGGAACAATTTGGTCGAGTTCTGGGACAGCCTGATCGAGGGACGGTCCGGACTTGGAATCGCGACGTCCTTCGACGTCTCCGACCTTCCTGTCAAGACGGTGGCCGAGCTCAAGAACTTCGATCCCCGTCGCTACATGGACTTCAAGGAAGCAAAGCGCATGGCGCGCTTCAGCCAGGTGGGGGTCGCCGCGGCGAAGATGGCGATCGACCAGTCGGGTCTCCAGCTGGCGACGGAGGACCGGACCCGGATCGGCTGCGAGGTCGGCACCGGCATCGGTGGCTTCAAAGAGATCTCGGAGGAGATCGAAGCCTTCGCACTGCGCGGGGAGCGCGGCCCCGACCGCATCTCACCCTTTTTCGTCCCGCGCGTGATCCCGAACATGGCGTCCTGCCAGATCGCGATCCAGTTCGGGCTGGAGGGTCCCAACAATACCGACACCACGGCCTGTGCGGCGTCGACCCAGGCACTGGGCAACGCCTATCGCGTCCTCCAGCGCGGGGACGCGGAGGTGATGCTGGCGGGTGGCGCCGAGGCCAATCTGTGTCGCTTCGGGCTCGCCTCGTTTGCGGCGATGAAAGTCCTTTCGACTCAATCGGAGGATCCCGTCAAGGCGAGCCGCCCGTTCGATGCGCAACGCGACGGCTTCGTCCCGGGTGAGGGCGCCGGCATGTTGGTCCTGGAGACGCTCGAGCACGCGCAGAACCGCGGGGCGGAGATCTACGGCGAGATCATCGGCTTCGCGGTCACCGATGATGCCTTCCACATCGTGATGCCCGAGGAAGATGGGGACGGTCCCGCCCGCGCCATGGCGAAGGCGCTCGAGGATGCGCACACCGGCCCCGCGGAGGTCGATTACATCAATGCCCACGGCACGTCGACGCAGCTGAATGACAGGTCCGAGACGGCGGCGATCAAGCGGGTCATGGGAGACCGGGCGAAGCGGATTCCGATCTCGAGCACGAAGTCGATGATCGGCCACCTGCTGGGCGCGGCCGGCGCCGTCGAGGCGATCGCGTCGATCCTCAGCATCAACCACGGTATGGTGCACCCCACCATCAACCTCGAACACCCTGACCCGGACTGCGACCTGGACTACGTGCCAGACGGCCCGCGCCGCCATGAGATCAAGGTCGCCATGTCGAATTCGTTCGGCTTCGGCGGCCAGAATGCCTGCATCGTGCTCAAGCGCTTTGACAACAACTAAGAACCAACTGTTGCGCGCAGAGGTCTAAATGGAACCACTGAACATCGGTACTGTCTTGCCGCTGCAGCTCGAGAACGAGATGCGCTCGAGCTACATGGACTACGCGATGAGCGTCATCGTGAGCCGAGCGCTGCCGGATGTTCGCGACGGCCTGAAACCAGTTCACCGCCGCATCCTGTACGCGATGCAGGAGCAGGGGATGACGCCCGGCGCCCGCTACCAGAAGTGCGCCGCGATCATCGGCGAGGTGCTCAAGCATTACCACCCCCACGGCGATATGTCCGTCTACGACAGCCTGGTGCGCATGGCGCAGGACTTCTCGCTGCGCTACCCGCTGGTCGACGGCCAGGGCAACTTCGGGTCGATCGACGGCGACTCGGCGGCCGCCTACCGGTACACGGAGGCCCGGCTCGCCCCGATCGCCGCCGAATTGCTGGTCGACCTCGAGAAGAACACCGTCGACTTCGGCGACAACTATTCCGCGACCCGGCAGGAGCCACTCGTGTTGCCCGCCAGGCTGCCGAACCTGATGCTCAACGGCTCGTCGGGCATTGCGGTCGGCATGACAACCAACATCCCCCCGCACAACCTTGCCGAGGTCTGTGACGCCGAGATTTACCTCATCGACCATCCGGATGCCACCACCGAGGACCTGATGAAGCTGGTCAAGGGGCCGGACTTTCCGACCGGCGGGATCATCATCGGCCGCGAGGGGATCGCCGCCGCCTACGGCACCGGTCACGGTCGGCTGATCGTGCGCGCCCGCCACACCTTCGAAGAGGCGAAGAACGGCCGCGAGCGGATCATCATCACCGAAATCCCCTATATGGTCAACAAGGCGACGCTCGTCGCGCGCATCGCGGAACTGGTCGGCGAGCGAAAACTGGAAGGTATCGCGGACCTGAACGATGAGTCCGACCGTCAGGGCATGCGCATCGTCATCGAGTTGAAGAAGGATGCCCGCGCGCTGACCGTGCTCAACAATCTCTACAAGCACACCGCCCTCCAGACCACCTTCGGGGTGATCTCGCTGGCGTTGGTGGACGGCCGGCCGGTCGTGCTCAACCTCAAGGCACTGCTTCAGCATCACGTCGATCATCGCCGCGACGTCATCACTCGCCGTACGCGGTACGAGCTCGATCGCGCCCGGGAGCGGGCCCACCTCCTCGAGGGCCTCAAGATCGCGCTCGACAACTTGGACGCCGTCATCAAGACCATCCGCGAGTCGCAAGACGAGAAGACCGCCCAGGAGCGCCTGCAGGAGCGCTTCAAGCTCTCTGAGCGGCAGTCGAAAGCCATCGTCGACATGCGCTTGGGCCGCCTCACCCGGCTGGAGCGCAACAAGGTCATGGAGGAGTACGAGGAGGTCATCAAGCGGATCGCCTATCTCGAGGATCTCTTGCAGCACGAGGCGAAGATCATGCTCTTGATCAAAGACGAGCTGGCTGAGCTCAAGAAGAAATACGGCGATGCCCGCCGGACCACGCTGGACTTCCAGGGATCGGTCGAGCTCAACGAAGAAGACCTGGTGCCCAAGGAGGACGTGGTCGTGACCCTCACCCACCGGGGCTATGTCAAGCGGGTGCCCGCCAGCACCTACCGACCGCAACGCCGCGGCGGCAAAGGCATCCTCGGCGCGGCTCGCGTCGAGTCCGACTTCGTCGAGCATCTGGCCATCGCCTCCACGCACTCCGACATGCTGTTCTTCACCAACCACGGCTCGGTCTTCCGACTCCGGGTTCATGAAATCCCCGACGTCAACCGGCAGGCCAAGGGATTGCCGGCCGCAAACCTGATCGACATCGACCCCAAGGACAAGATCACCGCGGTGATTGGCATCACCGACTGGGCCGAAGATCGCTACCTGGTGATGGTCACCAAGCAGGGCACGATCAAAAAGACACCCGCACGCCTCTACAGCCAGGTTCGGCGCAACGGCTTGATTGCCATCAACCTGACGGAGGGTGACGAGTTGAACTGGGTCAAGCTCAGCTCGGGCGGTGACGAGCTGATCATCGCCACCACCGATGGCAAGGCGGTGCGCTTCAGCGAGAAACAGGTTCGCCCCATGGGCCGTGACACGACCGGCGTCCGGGGCATCACCCTGCGCAAGGATGCGCTCGTCGCCGGCTTCGATATCGTGCGCAACGATGCGCACCTGCTGGTCGTCTCGGCAAAAGGCTACGGCAAGCTCACGCCGCTGGCCGAGTACCCGGCGCATTCCCGCGGCGGCCAGGGCGTCTACACCATGGCTATCACCGATCGGACCGGTCCGCTGGTCGGGATGCGCGTCGTGGTCAACCCCGAGGAGGAGCAGTTGATCGTCATCTCCGAAGGTGGCCAGGTGATCCGCACGCCGATCGAGAATATCCGCGTGGCGGGACGGCAGACGCAAGGCGTCATCATCATGCGGCTCGATGAAGGTGACACGGTCGCCACCATTGCCGGCGTCGGCGGCACGGAGGAGGCCGAAGAGTAACGCTCGCCTACGCCGCCCTTACGTGCGCCGGCGTCGGCCTGGTGTTGCTCGTCTTCGCGATCGTCTCAACCTGGCGCGCCTATCGCCGGGCATCGAGGCGTGCCACTGAGCTCTCCGGCTACGCGCTGGAGCAAGCGACCGAGTTGGAGCGCTTGACCGCCCAGCTCAACGAGCACGGCTTTGCGCTTGAGCACACCGCGGCGGAGCTGTTCCCCAAGCTGGAGCGCCTGTCGGTGTTTCTTGGGCAGCCGCTGGTCGCGGCGACGATCCCCTGGTTGATCCGTCGAGCCTTCGGCCGGCCGTACCGGCGCCGCTAACTACTCGGCGACGACTCGATCTTTGCCGGTGCGCTTCGCCGTCAGCAGGTTTTCGTCCGCCCGCTTGAAGAACGAGAAGGCGTTGTCCTCTTCCGGGCGGTAGGCCGTGACGCCGCCGCTGACGGTGAGGCTTAGGGGCGGGACACCATGGGCCTCGTCGCCGTAGGGATTGTTGCGGATCTCGGTGAGGGCGCGCTCGGCCACCGCGCGCGCGGTTTCCAGGTCACCCTCCGGGACGATGATGCAGAACTCATCGCCGCCATAGCGGACCACCACGTTCGCCTTGCGGCTGTGACGCTGGATCAGGTCGGCGAGGTGGCGTAGCACCCGGTCACCCACGGGATGGCCGTGGTTATCGTTGATGACCTTGAAGTTATCGAGGTCGAGGACGATCAACGATAGCGGCGCTTTGCTGCGGGAGGCCCGGCTCAGCTCGCGCTGGAGACTTTCCTGGAAAAAACGGTAGTTGTAAAGGCCGGTCAGGCTGTCGGTCAGCGCCTGCTCCTCGCTGGCGACCAAGCGCTCGAGCATCACGAGGCTGTTGACGGCCTGCGCGGAGAGCATCGACAACAGGTGGAGGTCCGACTCGGGGTCGCGGCTGGCGTCGCCGGCGTAGATGCCCAGGGTGCCGCGAAGCCGCTCCTGCTGAAGCAATGGCGTGATCGTGATCGAGCCCTGTACATCCTGCCGGCCCAGGAGATGCTGGGTCCAGGGACTTTGCGAGGCGTCCGGAACTGACAGCGGCCGCTTCGACTGCAGCACGAAGTCGGACATCTCGACCAGCAGGCGTCGAAGGTCACCGGTGCCATTCGGGTCCGGTCCGGCGTAGGCCTCCTCCCGCTGTCCTTGCTCGCCGGCGAGGAAGAGGAGGGACGCCTGGCCGCGCAGCAAGCGGGTCCCCAGGTTCAAGATCATGTCGCTCAGCACTTCGTAACTGAGATTGGTCATGATGCCGTCGAAGGCGCGCAGCACCGTGAGCTCGTCCAGATGCTTGTAGTTCTGGGCGACGACATGCTGCACCAGGGTGTGGACCAGGTTGGCGGCTTCCATGACGTGCGCCTGGGAAACCACCGGTACCGACTCCACCGCCCGCATCAGATTGTCCGGATGCACCGGGAGCGCCCGCGCCAGCTCATAGACCGTTGCGAAGTCTGGTTTGGAGACGGCGAATGGCTCGCTGACCAGCCGGCCGAGCAGGTGCCGGTCATCGCAGATGGGAATGATCAGATGGCCGATCTGCGCACCGTCGTAACGCAGCTGGGGCTCGTCACCGTGGAGCGGCGCGGAGGCGTTGGGCACCATTTCGCACCGCCCGAAGCTCTGCATGATGAGGCAGAAGTCGTTCTGCGGAAGCCCGGGCGGGATCTGGTAGCCGTCGGTCGCGTCGGCAGCCAGCGATATGCCCGTGCGGGCCGAGAAGTTCTTCATCGCGGCCTTCGTTACATCGTGGTTGATGATGTAGGAGAGCCGGATGCTGGCGGTTTCAGCAGTCAATAAAGATCACAGGTCCTGGGGAAGGCCGCGACTTAGCCATTATAGCTTTGGCTCCCGTAACATCTTTGTACACGGTTAACCTCTCAACGAACATCCGCCGAACTGCCCTTGACAAAACTTTCTGTCCCAACTTCGATAGTTCGAAGTCCCTGCTGAGAACACCATGCACGATGTGCTTGTTCACTACCTCGAGGTCAACTTCCCGGAAATTGCGGAGCAGCTGGCGCACGCCCGCAGCCGCGAGCCGGGCACAGAAGAACGGGCGGCTGCCGCCGAACGGCTGCGGGAGCTGATCCGCCGCCTGCGCCGTGGCGCGGTCGAGTCGGGTGCGGCGTGGCACGAGCCACGAGCCAGTGCCGCGGAGATGATCGCCGGCGTCAACGGGGAGCTGAGTTCGGACGAGCGCCCGCGGCCACGCCGCCGGCTCCTGAAGCTCTTGAGGCGCCGCCCACGGCAGTCGCCGCTACGCCCCCGGCTGAGCCTGCGCCTGAGCCGGATCTTGAGCCCGCGGCGGACGAGGCACCAGCTCGAGCAACGCAGGAAGCGCCAGTTCAGGCGGCGCCCGTCGCGCCCGAGCTACCGGCTTCGCGCCTGGTGCCCGAGCAGATGGCCGGATATCTCCAAACCATCCTGCTTGCCGCGGCTCAGCAAGCGCTCGATCTCCTCCAGGTGGATGCCAGCCAGGTCTACACGCTCGGGGAGCAGCGGCGCTTCGTGCTTCGCGCCGGTGTCCCGACCGAGTCGCTTGCTGCACCCGAAGGCGTCGCGTCGATCAGCAGCGGGCTCTTACGGCAAGCCCTCGAGCACAACGAAGTCTTTACCGTCGAGGACCTTGCGGCCGAAGAATTAACCGCAGACGAGGCCACCTGGGTCGATGCGGGTTACCACGGCTTCGCGGGCATTGCTCTGTCACCGCCCCTGGAGCGCCCGATCGGGGTACTGGCGCTTTTGCGGCGTACCCCCTGGCGGCTGGACCGGCGGGATGCCGTCCGCCTCGAGGACCTGGCGGTGGAAGCGGTGACGGCGCTCCGGGCCCACAGCCTGGCAAGCAGAGTCGCCGAGGTCGCCGTCCTCCAGGAGCGCCTGAACCTGGCCCGAGAGATCCACGACGGACTCGCCTCGGACCTGGCGGCAGTGGTGGCCCTGTTCAAGTACTACGAACAGCGGCGCGAGCGCGATCCGGACGATGCGGGACAGTTGCTGCCGCAACTCCGCTCGATGACGGAGGAAATCCTGGCCGGCGCGCGCAATATTCTGCAGTCGCTGCGGCCGAAGACCATCCGGTCGGAGGGGCTGCTGGCCTCGCTCCTGAAGCTGGTGGACCAGTTCGGCCGGGTCAACCTGGTTGAGACCAACGTCAACATTCGCGGCGAGGAGAACGCGATCCCGGCCGAGCAGAAGGAGGTCATTTTTCAGGTGCTGCGCGAGAGCCTCTCGAACGTTCGCAAGCATTCCCGGGCGCGCAACCTCTGGGTCGTGCTCGATCTCTCGTCGGCGCCCTGGGCGATGACCGTTCGCGATGACGGCCGGGGATTTGACGTCCGCCGGGTCGCTGAAGACCCGAGAAAGGTAGGCTCCTACGGGTTGGTGGGCATGCGGGAGCGTGCGGAATTGATGGGGGGAACCCTGGAAATCGTCAGCCAGAGGCTGGAAGGCACCGTCCTCACGCTGATCGGCCCTACGGAACGGGGCGAGTGAAGAGCCGCATCCGCGTCCTGATCGCCGACGATCGGCCCATTTTCCGGGCGGGCGTGCGAAGCCGGATGTGATCTTGATGGACCTCAACATGCCGGAAATGGGGGGAATCGCCGCTACGCGCGCGATCAAAGAGGAGAACCCCGACCGGGTGGTCCTGGCGCTGACGGTATCCGAGGCGGAAGAGGACATCGTCGAGATGGTCGCCGCGGGCGCCTCCGGCTACGTCCTGAAAGATGTTGACCCCGTAAGCCTGGCCCGGAGTATCCAGGAGGCCCATGCCGGCCAGTTCCAGCTCGATGACGCCCTCACCCGCCGCGTCATCATGCGCCTGGCCTCAACACTCAAGAGATCCCACCGGCCCCTGGGCGAACCGCTCACCGAGCGCGAGACCCAGATCCTCCGGATGGTGGTACAGGGAACCAGCAACAAGGCGATCGCGACTCGCCTGGGCCTCGGTGAGGGGACGATCAAGTCCCATCTGCGGAACATCTACCGAAAGCTGCAGGTGCGAACTCGCGCCGAGGCGGCCGCGCACGCGGTCCAACTCGACATTTAAGCGAACATCCGTTCGCTACCAACAGGGCAGTCCGGCGCCCTGGGGATAGATTTACGCCACCCACTGCGGCGACTACCGTGGTGAGCACCAAGGGAGTCCTCTGCGCGGCTTTCCGGGAATTCAGAATTGTGGGGGTGGTCACGATGAAGAAGATGATTGTCGTAGTCGTAGGCCTGCTTGGTGCCATAGTGGCCGGCGGCGCTGGCTGGAACTGGTAGAACCCAGATACAAATGAGCCCGGGTTAGATCCCGGGCTTTTTGTTTTTTGCGCGAAGGGTTCTCCTGAGTTTCTCCCTTTAAGATACGGGGGAATTTCCGAATGCGGCGGAACTTGCCTGCGTCCCTCTATCTCGCAACGGTCACGACGCTAGGGCTCGCGCTTTGGTTCGGATCGATCGCACTGGCACGCCCCTGGCTGCACCTTGACGCCGACGTCTTCGAAAACACCGGTATTCTCCTGGCCCTGACCGTCCTCTCAGGATTCGCCCCGATCGAAACGAAACAGGGCGTGCTCAGCGTAACCCTGGCGCCGCTGTGCGGCGCCGTCGCGCTTCAACTGGATCCATGGGCTGTCATGACGATCGCTGCCCTGGGGACGATCGACCGGCGGGTGCCAGGCCGGCAAATTCCCTGGGGATTGTTCCTCTTCAACCGTGGGATGTGGATTCTGGCCTGTGGCGTGCCAAGCCTACTCGTGGCGTTCACCAAAGGCCAGTCAGGCAGCCGCACAGTGTCCGTGCTCGCGGCGGTGGTGCTTCTGCTGTTGCTGAACACCGCACTCATGGCGTTCTCGGTCCATCTCGTTCGTGGGGTTCGGCTATGGGCTGTGCTGAGGGGGGCCCTGGCGGGCAACGCGTTGACCTTCTTCGCCATGCCGTTACTCGGGATCCTCATCGTGCAGCTAATGCAGGGTCCGCGGCTCACCCGGCTCGTCGTCTTCCTCCTTTATGGCCCACTTCTCATCTACCGGACGAGCATGCAGAAACAGCGGCGCCTCGACACCTGGCTGCGCGACTCGTACATCATGCAGAGCCGCGTCGTTGACAAGCGCGACGGCCAGACGTTTGGTCATTCGCAGCGGGTCGGCGAGCTTTGCGAAACCGCCGCCCGAATGCTCGGCATGGCGGACGATGTCTGTAACACGATTCGCGTGGGAGGCATCCTCCACGACCTGGGCAAGATCGCGGTCCCAGACTCGATCCTGCTCAAGCCTGGCAAGCTGACGCCCGAGGAATACGAAATCATCAAGCAGCATCCCGTCGAGGGAGCTCAGATCCTGGCTGAGCACCCGGAGCAGAAGGACGTCGCGCTGATTGTCCGGCACCATCACGAGCGCTGGGATGGTGCGGGTTACCCGGACCGACTGATCGGCGAGGCAATCCCGATCGGATCTCGCATCGTCAACGCCTGCGACGCCTTCGACACCATCACCCAGGCCCGTGTCTTCCGTCCAACCGTGAAGACACCCGAAGAGGCGATCCGGGAGCTTCGGCAGCTGGCGGGCACGTGGTACGACCCGGCCGTGATCGGGGCGCTGGAAAAGATCGTCGCTGAGCGTTGGGGTGTTGCCATCCAGCCGAGCAAAGCAGTGATGCAAACCGTCGCCTACCGAGAGGTTCTCTCCATCAAGCCCTTCCGGTTGCTCTGGATCGGACAGGCCATCTCCTATTTCGGCGACATGATGAACACGACGGGACTCGCCATCATGCTCTATCTCGTGACCCACTCACCCTCGATGGTGGCCGTGGGGCTCATCGCCAAGGCGGCGCCCACCGTGCTCTTCGGGCTGATCGCGGGTGCCCTCGTCGATCGCTTTGACCGGCAACGCGTGATGATTCTCTCCGACATCGCCCGCGCTGTTCTGACGATGACGATCCCGTTCCTGGCCGTGAAATGGCTTCCGGGAGTCTTCGTGGTCGTGTTCTTCGTGGCGACCGCGAGCACGCTCTTCAACCCCGCGAAGCAAGCGATTCTCCCCAGCCTGGTGCCCGGCGATTTCCTCGTCAAGGCCAACAGCTTGATCTCCTCCTCCGAGAAGACCATGGAGCTGCTGGGCTTCTCGATCGCGGGGGTCATCGCGGCCGTGGCGTCGTGGCAACCACTCTTCATCATCGACGCGGCCACCTTCATTATTTCGGCGGTGACGCTCCTCGGTGTCGCTGATCAGGGTCGGCTTCCGGCGCGCACGGTGCGCCTCTTCGAAGACATCGCGGAAGGAAGTCGATTCATCCTGACGAACCGGACCCTGCGATCGACGATGGCGCTGGCGTTCGCCGCGGTCATCTTTGGCAGCCTGACGTTCCCGATCCTCGTTGTCATGTCATACGGTCCTCTGAAGGGCGGCGCCCTTGGGTACGGGGTTCTGGAAGCGGCGATCGGTGCTGGCGCGATCGTCGGCGCACTCGCGGCTCCCGCCGCGATGGCACGATGGCGGGCGGGGGTGCTCATCCTCCTCGGCGTCATTGGCACCGGCATTGCCGGCGCGCTGACGGGGTTTTCCCAGAACATCCCGGCGGCCGCCGTCTTCTTGTTCATTAGCGGGGCCACGAATACGCTCTACTACGTGTCGATGATTTCGGTCACTCAGCGCGAGGCTCCGGACCGTATGCTCGGTCGCGTCATGTCCAGTCGTTTTCTCCTGGTGCAGCTGGGTCTGCTCGCCGGGATGGCCGTGTCGGGGCCCTTGACTGATCGGCTCGGGGCGCCGCTCGTGTTTGTCGTGGCGGGGATCCTTCTCATCTGCGCGGGGGTTGCGGGGTTCGCCTTCCGAGACTTGCGAGAAGCGACGTTTCGCAAGGAACCGGCTTCTCAACCGCTGAAGGCGGCTGCCACCGGCTAGCTGGTGTTCCTCTTCTTCGCGGTCATCGCCGCGGCGCTGGCCATTGCCGTCCTCATTGGCGGTGACGTCCGCCGGCTGAGCCAGCTACGGATCCGCCACATCGAAGTACTGCTGGCCGCGCTTGCCACCAAGGTCGCCGTGGCGCTGCTCGGCACGGCGCACTCGCCAATCGCGGTCACCGCCGCCCGGCCGTTGAACGTGATCGGGGCCATCTTGTTGCTGGTCGTCGTCTGGTTGAACCGCCGGATTCCGGGCGCCCTGATTTTCGGCGTGGGCCTGACGCTGAATCTGGTTGTGATCCTTGCCTTCGGCGGGCGCATGCCGGTGCTGCTACCCCGCGATGCCGACCCCAACTCCCCCATCCTGGCCCTGCTCAGGGGCGGGCTGGACCCGCTACACGTCGCGCTCGCGCATCCCCAGGGCCTCTGGTTCATCGGCGATATCTTCAACATCCCCAGCATTGGCGGCCATTCGTCGCTGGTCAGCATCGGCGACCTCATAATGGCGGCCGGGGTCGCCTGGCTCATCATCCGGTGCAGCCAGCCCTCACCTGATCTACAGCCCGCGTATGGTTCCAGCCCGTCGCCGTAACGAGCCGGTCACGTTTGGCGCATGCCCGGGCTCGGATTCCTCGTTTGAACAGTTGATAATGCCGCGATGATGCAGCGACGCCGGGTGGATGAGCTGTGGCGGAGCCGAGACTTCCGCGCCTTGATCTTTCTGGGCGTCCTGGGCGTCCTGACCCTGATCCTGGCGTTCGCCATCCGAGGCATCCTGGGGCCCTTCATCCTCGCCGGGATCCTGGCAATGATGCTGAGTCCGGCCGTCAACGCGGCCGAGCGGCGGCGCGTCCCCCGGCTGGCCGCCGTCATCGGGCTCTACGGCATCATCGCCGCGGTCCTGGCTGCCGGGGTCTTGTTTCTCGCCCCCATCGTGAGCCGGGAGTTCACCTCGCTCGTCGCGCAGGGCCCGGCCATCGCCAGCTACTTCCAGGACCTCGCCGCCAAGGACCACGTCGTTTCCGTCCTCGGCATCCCAATCGATCTCCGGCAGGCCTACACCGATGCGGTCCGTAACCTGCCGGCACTGCTCGCCGGTCACTTATCGTCGGTCGTGGAAAACGTCTTCATGCTGGTCAACTGGATCTTCCAGACGATCCTGGTCCTCCTGGTGGCGTTCTTCCTAGTGAAAGACGCGCATGCCATCCGGCGGTTTTTCCGTGACCTGGTGCCGCGGGGTTACCGGACCGACGCCCATGCGGTCGCCGCCGATATCTACCGCATGCTGGGCGCGTACATGCGTGGCCAGCTGGTCATCTGCGGCCTGATCGGGTTGGTCACCGGCGTTGCGCTGTGGATCGTCGGCGTCCCCTACTCGCTTGCGCTTGGGATCGTTGCCGGCGTAACCGCCTTCATCCCGTTCATCGGACCGTTCCTGGGCGCCCTCCCTGCGGTCGCCGTGGCGGCGTTTGTCTCCCAGTCGACCGGCAAGGTCGTCATCGTCCTGGTCCTCTACTTCGTCATCTCGAACATCGTCTATAACTTCATCTCGCCGAAGGTGTTCGGCGACGCGGTGCACCTGAGCCCGATGCTGATCATCACCGCGTTCGTTGTGGGGGGCTATCTGGGAGGGATCCTCGGGCTCTTCGTCGCCGTCCCGGTTGCCGCCACCCTCCGGATTCTCTTCATCTACGCTCACGAACGCGTTTACGCCTGAGCCCCGGCCGTCGTGAAGCTGGCCCTGCTATCTGATATCCATAGCAATCTCGAAGCGCTGGAAGCCGTTCTTCCGGCTCTCTCCGAGGTCGATCGCATTCTGGTGCTGGGCGACATCGTCGGCTACGGGCCCGACCCAAATGCCGTGATCGCTCGACTGCGTGCCGTGCGGGCGCGGGCCGTGCTGGGCAACCACGACGCGGCGATGCTCGCTCCCTCCCTGCTTGACTGGTTCAATCCGCACGCGGCGGCTGCCGGCCGGTGGACCCAGGCCGCCCTCACGCCCGAGAGCCGGCGCTACCTGGCGAGTCTGCCCAAGTTCGGGCGGTTGGGGCCGCACCGCTACGTGCACGGCAGCCCACGCAAGCCGTACATGTGGGAATACATCCTGGATGATCTCCAGGCGCTCGAGATCCTGGTGCGGCTCGGTCCGCGTTTCTGCTTCTTCGGGCACACGCACCTTCCCCGGATCTTCACGGCAGAGGGTGAGGAGATTCCCGATCCAGGCGAATGGATCACCTTGCCGGCTGCCGCACTTGTCAACCCCGGCAGCGTCGGCCAGCCTCGCGATGGCAACCCAGAGGCGGCGTATGCGATCGTCGACCTGGCCACGCCGGCCGTCCGCTTTGGTCGCGTTCCGTACGACGTCGCGACCACCCAGGCAAAGATCCGATCGGCGGGGCTGCCCGAGGTCGAGGCCGCGCGGCTGGCCCTCGGCCGGTAGTGTCTAGAATGGGGCTTCAATTCATGAAGCTCGTCATCGTTGGTTGCGGCCGTGTGGGCGCCATGGCCGCGATCGCCCTTTCCAAAGCCGGCCACCAGGTCACCGTGATCGACAGCAACCGCCGGGCGTTCGACCGGCTCGGTGACAACTTCGCCGGCGAGATGGTGCTCGGCAACGGGATCGACGAGGATGTTCTCCGCCAGGCGGGGATCGAATCGGCGGACGGCTTCGCCTCCCTGACCAATGGCGACAACCGCAACATCATGGCGGCGCAGATCGCCCGCGAGATCTTCAAAGTGCCCCGCGTGATCACCCGAATCTACGACCCGATGCGCGAGGACGTCTACCGCGAACTCGGCTTGAATACGCTCTGCCCCACACTCACCGGCGCAAGGCAGATCCATGCCATGCTGAAGGGGTGAACCCAGCATGTATGTGATCGTGGTCGGCGGAGGCAAGGTCGGCTATTACCTGAGCAAGCACCTGCTCGACCGCGGTTACGAAGTCACCCTCATCGAGAAGGACCCGCGCCGGGCGGAGGTGCTGAATTCGACGCTCGGCGAGATCGTGATGGTCGGGGACGGCGATGAGATGGCGTTCCTCGCCACGACCGGCATGGAACGGGCCGACGTCGTCGTGGCGGTGACCGGGGACGATGAGGACAACCTCGTCACCTGTCAGCTGGCTAAGCGCAAGTTCAACGTCCCCAAGACCGTCGCCCGGGTGAATAACCCCGCCAACGTCCGGATCTTCAAGACCCTGGGGGTCGACGTCGCGCTGAGCGCGACCGAGGTCCTCCTCGACCTGATCGAGTCGGAGCTGGCCAACAAGGAGACGGCCGGCCGCTCGGCGACCCAGGCGTAAAAAAGAAAAAAGCCGGTTCATCACCGGCTGTTCAGTTCGAGTTAACGCTACGTTACGCTTTGCCGATCTTGTAGATCTTCGTGCCGCAGGTCGGACAGGTTCCCGTTGTGGCGGGCTTCCCGTTCTTCATCGTGATGTGGACGGGGTCCTTGATGTCGACCTTCTTCTTGCACTTCAGGCAATAACCGGTAATCGCCATGACACTCTCCTTTGCTGGCTACTGAACGCCCCGTGGCGCCCCCAAAATCGGCCTGATGATAGCACAACCTTCCAATTCGACTCGTATTCAGAAAACGCCTCAAAAACGGGCCGGTTAGGGCTGACCGGCGTA
>VBFX01000125.1 GCA_005889395.1 Chloroflexota bacterium | reverse complement strand
GCAGAACCCCGCATAGACGACTGGAACGAGGACGGCCTCCGAACCACCGGTGACGATCGCCTCGGCATCGCCGCGGCGGATCGTTTCGAACGCTTCCCCGACGGCGCCGCTGCCGGTGGCGCAGGCGGAGACCACCGCCATATTCGGGCCCCGCAGGCCCAGCGCGATCGCGATATGCCCCGAGGCGGTGTCGGTCAGCATGTTCTGGATGAAGGTCGGGCTGACCCGTTTGAGGCCGCGCTCCTGGAGGATGCGCTGCTGTTCGAGGAAGACCCCAAGCCCGCCCGCCGCACTGCCAAAGATGACGCCTACCTGGTCGAGCAGGCCGTTGCGCGCCAGCCCGGCATCGGCGAAGGCCTCCTGCGCGGCGACGAGGCCGAGTTGGGCATAGCGATCCATCCGGCGGAGCTCTTTGGGCTCGATCCGCCCGGTTGCGTCGAAGCCCTTCACCTCGCCCGCGATCTGCACCGGAAATTCGCTGGCGTCGAAGAGGGTGACCTTTCCGACGCCGGACTGGCCTTCCAGCATCGCGGCCCAGGTGCTGGGCGCATCGAGACCAACCGGCGTCACCGCCCCCACTCCGGTCACGACGACGCGCTTCATCCCGAGGGCGAAGGGGTGAGGACCCGGGCGACCTCGCGGTCGTTCAGGGTGACGACATGGGCGTCCTGGCTGATGCGCCGGATGAGTCCGGACAGGACTTGACCGGGTCCGATCTCGAGAAATTCCGCGCTACCCCGGGTGACCATTTCGACGACGGAGGCCGTCCACTGGACCGGCTTCAGGATGTGGTCGGCCAGCTCCTTGCGGATGTCATCGGCACTCGTCAGGATCGTACCGGTGATATTGGCGACGACGGGAATCCGAGGCTGACGGAGCGGAAGCCGAGCGACGATTTCGCCGAATTGCGCCGCGGCCCGCGCCATCAGCGGCGAGTGCGAGGCGATGCTGATCGGGAGCCGCACGACCCGGGTGGCGCCGCGCGCGCGGGCGAGCTCGGTGGCGCGATCCAGCGCCGGGCCCTCGCCCGAGAGCACGATCTGTCCGGGGGAGTTCGCGTTGGCCACGGTGATGACGCCAAGCGCGCCGGCTTCGGCGACAACCGCCTCGAGCACGTCCTTATCGAGGCCCAGCACCGCGAGCATCCCGCCCGGCCGGAGGGTACCGTTCTCTTTCATCAGGCGTCCGCGTTCGCGGACCAGCACCAGGGCATTCTCGAAGTCGATGACGTCGGCTGCCACCAGCGCGGTGAACTCGCCG
>VBFX01000124.1 GCA_005889395.1 Chloroflexota bacterium | reverse complement strand
TCAATCAGTCGAGCCAGCACATGCTCAACCTCAGGGGATTTCACTTCCAGATGCAGATCACTGGCTTCACCGGGACCGGCGAGCCGGTGCAGAACGCACAGGGCGATGCCCATCCGCCCGACCTTCACGCTCGGGTGAACCTCAAAGAAGGCGCCATCCTGCTGGAGGTCGAGGTCGTGTTCGCCGCCGATAAGGTGTATCTGAAGTCGTTCACGGGAGGCTGGCAGCAACTCACCGATGCCCAGGTCGGCGAGTTTTTCGACGCCCGGACGCTGTTCGATCCGCAGACCGGGCTCTTCGCCGCCATGCGCGACACCACGTCAGCCACTCGCGGCAATAAGGAAAAGGTCGCCGGCCACGACACCTATCCGGTTGCCGGACAGGTCTCGGCGACGCGCATGCACCAATTGCTGACGCTGATCCGCGACCAGGGAACCTATCGCGCCACCTACTGGATCGAAAGCCCGGGAAGTAACCTGTGGCGAGCGCGCTTGACCGGCAACCTCTTCGATGCGTCTCAGGCGGCGACCATCATCTTCGACTTCTCGAACCATGATCACCCCGTTTCGGTCACTCCGCCGCCGCTCGGCTAACCGGTCGGTCCTCCTCGCGCTGACCGGCGCCGGGCTCTTCCTCGCCTCCCTCGACGCCTATGTCGTGGTGACGGCGTTGCTACCGATGCTGAAGTCGGTCAACATCGCCGTCAACCGTCCGGAACAGGCGACGCCGATCATCACCGGCTTCCTGCTCGGCTACCTCGCCATCATGCCGATTGCCGGCGGGCTCAGTGATCGCTTCGGACGCCTGCGGCTCTTTGCCGGTTGTCTTTTGCTTTTCGCCTTCGGCTCCTTCCTCACAGCGACGGCCCCGTCGCTGTCGCAGCTGGTGACCGGCCGGGTGCTGCAAGGCGCCGGCGGCGGCGCCCTCGTCCCGGCCGTGCTGGCGCTGGCGGCCGACCTGTATCCCGCCGCTGGCCGCAGTCCCGTGCTCGGCGCCGTGAGCGCGCTGCAGGAGGTCGGCAGCGTGTTGGGACCGTTGTGGGGCGGCCTGATCACCGCCTCATCCTTTGGCTGGACCTGGATTTTCTGGATCAACATCCCCTTCGCGGCCCTGCTCCTCTGGGGACTCTGGCCGGAGATCCGGGCCGGAGGTGAACCCCACCGCGAAGCCAGCCTCGACTGGCTTGGGGCCTTGCTGGCGACCGCGGGGCTGGCGCTCCTGACGCTGGCGCTCTACGCCGCCAACCCGGAGCAGAGCCCGGTGGGGGAGGGCTTCTTCTGGCAGGCGCCACTGGCCCTTGTGTGTTTCGGGCTCTTCGTCTGGCACGAGCACCGAACCCCCCAGCCGTTGATCAACGTTCGCCGCTTTCGCGATTCCTCGTTCACCGGGTCGGCGTTGACCAATGCAATCGCGGGTGCGGGCCTGATGGTCGCCCTCGTCTATATTCCGGTGCTCGCCAACGCCGTCTTCTCGATGAATGCCAGCGGCGCGGCGCTCCTGCTCTTCCGTCTGATGCTCGGCATCCCGATCGGCGCCCTTCTTGGTGGATTTATGGCGCAGCGGCTCAGGAGCTACCGCGCTGTCGCGGCGCTCGGCCTCGTCCTCGCCGCGGCAGGGTTTTTCATGCTGTCCGGGTGGAACGAAGGCTCGCTCAAGCCGCACCTGCTCGGTCTGCCCTTTACGGTGGCCGATGGCGAGCTGTTCCTGACCGGGCTGGGCCTCGGCATCGAAATCGCGCCGGTGAGCGCGGCCCTTCTGGACGCGGTCGGCGAAGCGGAACGCGGCGCCGGCGCGTCGTTCCTCATCATCATGCGATTGGTCGGCATGCTCGTCGGCTTCTCCCTGGTGGCCGGCTTTGGACTCTGGGAATTTCACCGCGCGACGGCGCACCTGCTCCCGCCGCTCCCTGGCCTGAACCCGAACTTCGCGACCCAATTCGCCATTTACGCGGGCAAGGTGAAGGGTGCCATCTTCGACGAGTACCACCTGATCTTTCGATCCACGGCCATCGCGCTGTTCATCGGTGCGCTGCTGGCGGCGGCGACCCTGCGGCCGTTGCCCCGGCCTCGCTGGCGATAGCGGGACTATTCTGAGCCGCGACAACTATGGGCTTGATCGGCGTCGACCTGGGCGGGACGCAGCTGCGCGTTGCGGTGGCGGATGATCGCGGACGCCTGACCACTGTCGTCCGGCGGCCCACCGAGGCCGCGCGGGGACGGCAGCACGTCATCAAGCGCATCGTGGCGGCGGTCAGGGAAGCCCTCGAAGAGGACGGCACCGCAGGGCGTCGGGTGCGGGCGCTGGGCATCGGCCTGCCCGGACCGGTGGATCCGGCGGCGGGACTCGTCATCAGTCCCGGCAACCTGCCCGGCTTCAGGAATGTCCCCCTCAATCGGATTCTGACCCGTGCCACCGGTATCCCCAGCTTCCTCCATCACGACGCACACCTCGCCGCGCTGGGCGAGCATCGACGCGGCGCCGCGCGTGGGGCGAGCGAGATGATCTACGTTACGGTATCCACCGGCATCGGGGCTGGCATCCTGCTCGGCGGTGAGCTCTATGCGGGGGCCCACGGCATCGCGGGCGAGGTCGGCCACATCGTGCTGAAGCCGGATGGGCCCCTCTGCACCTGCGGGCAACGGGGCGACCTGGAGTCGATCGCCAGCGGGACCGGGATCAGCCGCGCCGCGCGCGAGTTGGCCCCGGACGCACCAGGCAGCGCGCTGCACGGTCTCGAGCACCCGCTAGCGGAGGACGTTGTTCGCGCGGCGCGGGCCGGCGACGAGCTGGCGACGG
This sequence comes from Chloroflexota bacterium, assembly GCA_005889395.1. Lineage (GTDB taxonomy): Bacteria > Chloroflexota > Dormibacteria > CF-121 > CF-121 > CF-13. The sequence continues at coordinate 3,797 of VBFX01000124.1, read as the reverse complement.
CGATCCTCGAAAACGCTGGTACCTACCTCGGCATCGCGATGGGAACCCTCGTCAACCTCTTCAATCCGCAACTGATCGTGCTCGGGGGGAGCGTGATCAAAGCCGGAAACTTCCTGCTCGGCCCTATGCGCCGCTCGATGAACGTCTCCTCGTGGAAGGCGGCGCGGCGCGGTCTGCGGATTGTCCGGCCCGCGCTGGGCGACGATGTGGGATTGATCGGTGCCGTCGAGTACGCACGCCTTCGCGCCCGGCATGCCCGTCTCGCTTAACCCGCCGGCGCTTTCCGATTGGGAGCGCCCGTTTGGCGTGGTGCGGGAGCAGGCTGAGCGGCACGGATTGCGCGCCCTGGTGGTCGGCGGCTACGTCCGCGACCGCTTGCTCGGCGCAGAGCGGGCGAAGAAGATCCGCGAAGTCGACATCCTGGTCGAGGGTCAGGGTGCGATCGAGCTGGCAACCGCGATCAGCGCCGCGTTGAATCTGCATCCACCCGTCGTGTTCGAGCGCTTCGGGACGGCCCACCTGGACCTCGATGCTGGCCACGCGTTGGAGTTCGTGTCCAGCCGATCCGAGCGATACGATCCGGCCAGCCGAAAGCCGGACGTCACCCCCGGGACGCTGAAAGACGACGTCATGCGGCGGGATTTCACGGTCAACACGCTCTTGATGGAATGGGATGGCACCGTCCTCGACCTGACCGGCCGCGGGCTCTCCGATCTAAAGGCGCGCCGGATCGTGACGCCGCTGGATCCGCGGACGACGTTCGACGAAGACCCGCTCCGGATGCTGCGCGCGGTTCGCTTCGCGACAACCCTTGGGTTCACGCTCGATCCGTCGGTCGAAAGCGCCATCCGCGACCAATCGGGCCGGCTGCAGCCGCCGACGGTCTCCATGGAGCGCATCCGTGACGAATTCTCGAAGCTGCTGGTGGCCGATCAGGTACAGGGCGGACTGGAGCTGCTCGATGCGACTCGGCTCCTGCCGCGCATCGTGCCGCAGCTCGAGGCCGGCAAGGGAATGCAGCAGGGCGGGTGGCACAGCCATGACGTCTTCGGCCACGCGCTGCTCGCCGCGTCGCTCGCGCCGCCGGAGCTGATCACCCGGCTGGCGGCGCTCCTGCACGACGTCGGGAAACCGGCGGTCCACGAGCTGCGCGACGGGAAACCCACCTTCATCGGTCACCAGGAGATCGGTGCCAGCATGGCCGGCCCCGCGCTCCGCCACCTGCGATATCCAGGTGAGGTCGTCGATGCCGTCACAAAGTTGATCCGCCTGCACATGCGGCCGATTCAGTACGACCCGGAGGGCTGGGAAGACAAGGCGGTGCGCCGGCTGGTGCGCGACGCCGGCGACCAGCTGCACAGGCTGCTCGCCCTGGCGCGCGCCGACATGCGGGCCAGCCATTACCCGGATGTCAAGAAGATCGACGACCTCGAGGGGCGCATCCGGCGGCTCGACGCGGGCGCGATCGCCGCCATCCGCTCGCCGCTCACGGGTGACGAGCTGATGGCGCGCACGGGCCGTCCCGCCGGACCCTGGATCAAGCGGGTCAAGTCGGCCCTCGAAGACGCCATCGTCGACGGAACGCTGCCGCCTGACCCGCAGGCCGCCTGGCAGTACCTGGAGGCACACCCCGAGCTGCTCGCCTCGTGAACGCCGTGCGCCGCTGGCCGTGGCCGTTCTTGCTGCTGCTCGTGGGCGCCACGCTCGCCACCGCGCGCGTCGTGCCGGCATTCACCGTGAGCCCGACCCTGGTGCTGGCGGTCTTCTTGCCGCCGCTGCTGTTCGACGCCGGCTTTTCTATGCGGGCCGCGGCGATCCGTCGCGAGCTGCCGTGGATCCTGTTGCTGGGCCTGGCCGGAGCGGTGCTGACCGCAGCCGTGAGTTTTGGGCTCCTCCTGGCTGCAGGCGTTCCGTCCGATGAGGCTATCTTGCTGGCGGCCATCCTGGCGGCGACCGATCCCGTTTCGGTCTTCGCGGCCCTGCGCCGGCTGCGCACCCCGGAACGGCTGCGCGTCGCGCTCGAGGGCGAGAGCCTCGCCAACGACGCCGTCGCGGTGCTCCTCTTCGTGGTCGCGCTCGCCGTGGTTGAGCGGCGGGTGATCGATGCGCCGGGGGTGCTCGGCCTCGTCTTCTCTCAGACGACCGGGGGCATCGTAATCGGCATCGGGATCGGGATGCTCACGCGCCGGATCCTCGCGTCGCTTCCCCGCGCGCTCCAAATCGCGGTTACGGTGTTCGCGGCGTACGCCGGCTATTTGCTGGCCGACCGGATCGGGGCGAGCGGCCTTCTCGCCGTGATCGCGATATCGCTGATCGTTGGCACGGCCTACGAACCGTCGACGCACCACCAGGTCCACCGCTTCTGGCGCCGGCTCGGTTTCCTCATGTCGAGTGCCGTCTTTCTCCTGGTAGGTCTTCAGGTCCGTCTCGACGAGGTGGTCCAGGTCGGGGGACGCTTGCTCGTGCTCGTGGCCGTGCTGCTGCTGGCGCGGGCGCTGATGGTGCTCGCGGTCACTGCCCCACGCGCGGATCTCTGGCCCTGGTCATGGCGCCTGGCGATGGTGTGGGCCGGGCTGCGCGGCGCGCTCTCGCTGGCGCTCGCCCTCGGTGTGCCGGCGGCGGTTGCGCGGCACGACGAAATCCTGGTGCTGGCCTTCGGTTTTGTCTTTCTCTCCCTGGTTGTTCAGGGTCTTTCCACAGGCCCGGTATTCAAGGCTTTGGGGATAACGCGACAGACAGCTGTCACAACCGTTCTTTAGGCTGTGCTCTGCTAAAATCTGCGGCGCCACGGCCGTCGGAGAAGGGTCGACGCGATCGAAGGCTCGCAGGGAAAAGAGGAAGCATGCTGTTCAGTCTCGGGCTGCTCCGCCGAATCGCTCGGGAACTTCCTCGTTATGGAAAATTGACCTACTGTCTCTATCGAGACCCACGCGTGCCTCAGCGCAACAAGATCGCCCTCGCGGCCGCCATGGCCTTGATCCTGAACCCGGTGGTCGATGTCCCGTTGCGTCTTCCGGTCTTCGGCGAGATGGACGCGGTGGCCCTGACCGTTCTGGCGATTCGATTGTTCGTCGAGAAGGCGCCCAAAGACGTGGTTGCCGAGCACCAGGAACGGATCGCGCTCGGAACCAGCGTGTTCGACCAGGACCTGCGGCGCAGCCGCGAGGGGCTGCGGGGTCGGCTGAACGAATTGCGTGAGCGCGGCCTGGCGGTCGCCCGTTCGCGGCGGAGAACGGCGTGAAGGTTGTCCTGACCCAGGATGTGAAAGGCACGGGAAAGGCCGGCGAGACCAAAGACGTGGCCGATGGTTACGCGCGCAACTTTCTGCTCCCGCGCAAGCTGGCCCAGCGGGCGACCAAGGGCGCGCAGGAGCAAGTGGATCGGGTGAAGGCCACGACGGTCCAGCGCGAGCAGCGCGAGCTGGATGAGGCGAAGGCACTGGCCGTCAAGCTGGAGGCCATGCAGGTGGTGTTGAAGTTACGGAGCGGGAAGGATGGCAAGCTGTTTGGTGCCGTGACGAACGCCGACGTGGCGTCGGCGCTCAAGCAGCAGCACGGGATCACGCTGGACCGCCGCAAGATCGAGTTCGATGAACCGGTGAAGGCCATGGGGGCCGGCACTGCTCATGTGAAGCTCCACCGGGAGGTCACGGCCCGCATCCCGTTGATGGTCACCTCCGCTTGACCGTTGACCTGAGACGCGCGCCGGCACCGCCGGCGGCCGGCGGCCGCGTGCCGCCCCACAATCTGGAAGCGGAAGCCTCGGTGCTCGGTTCCTTGATGCTCGATCGCAACGCC
>VBFX01000123.1 GCA_005889395.1 Chloroflexota bacterium | reverse complement strand
GAGGGTTCGTTGATGACAGGATTGCTCGCCCAGACCAACGCCTACATCCGCGACGCCGAACGGCAACACCGTGATCTCAAGGCCCGCCAGGACCAGGTTCGACGCCCGATTCAGCTGATCGACCGGCTGCTGCAGGAGCTCGAGGAGATGAACCTCAAGGGGATGAAGCGGGTCCCGACGTCCTACGAGCCACGCCTGGAGGAGATCCTGATCCTGATCACCCCGATCGCCGCGATGCCGGACCAGGTCGCCAATATCAAGGTCAAGGTCGGGATCACCAAGTTGATGGACGCCCTCTTCGCGGTCGAGGAAGCCCTCTTCAGCGAGCGCAACGGGATTCGGATTGAGCCGGAGGTCGAGACCTTCGATCCCGGGCTCTTTACCGCCGCCTAAAACTCTTCTTCGCAGCGACGCGGGCCCGGCGGTACCATAGCGCCGTGCCAACTCCGCTCGATCTCATGCTGCGCCTGCTGGTGGCGCTTGTCTTGGGCGCTGTCGTGGGCCTCGAGCGCGAGCGGCAGGAGCGGGCGGCCGGGCTCCGGACGGTGACCATGGTGTCGCTCGGATCGTGCCTGTTCACGATCGTGGGCGCCTACGGCTTCGCGAACACGGATCCCTCCCGGGTCGCGGCACAGATCGTGACCGGTATCGGCTTCCTCGGGGCGGGAACGATCTTTCTTCGCAAGGACCTCGTCCGCGGGCTGACGACGGCCGCGACCATCTGGGCGGTCGCCGCGATCGGGATGGCCGCTGGGACTTCGCAGTACTTCATCGCCCTCTTCACGACGCTGTTGATTCTGTCCGTGCTCATGGTGCTGAAGCCAATCGAAAAGCGCTTCTTCAAGCGACCGAGCGAGGCGCTGGTCAGCGTCGTCGTCCCGCGGGGCGAGACCGAGATCGAACGCGTGCGGGCGGTCCTCGGAGCCATCGGCGCTTTTCCAATGTCGATCCGGATTCACGAGCTCAATGACACGGATGACCGGCTGGAAATCGATGTCGGGCTGCCCGCGCATCGGACGACATCTGACTTATTGCGGCAGCTGCGCACGATGGAGGGCGCGAAGCAGATCCTCATCACCAGAGACCTGATCGAGGATCGGGTTCGCGCCGGGAATTGATACAATGGCCCCCTAAGTAATGGGAGGTGGTGCCCATGGCATTAGTTGATTTAAGTGAGAGCGGCGGGTAACACCGCCGCTCTTTCTTTTTTCCGTCCTTAGCGCTTAAAGACCGGTTTCCGCTTCTCGAGAAAAGCGCGGATCGCTTCCTGGGCGTCGGGCGTCTCCGCGGCCAGAGCCTGCAGTTGTGATTCGAGTTCCAGCGTTTGCTCGAGATCGAGATGGAGCGCCCGTTCCATCCCTCGCTTGATCAAGGCGTACGTCTGGCGTGGTCCTGCGGCCAGCTGACGGGCTCGCTCCATCGCCGCCGGCATCAACTGGTCTGGTGGAACGACGGACACCACGAGCCCCAGGCGGAGCGCGTCGTCGGCGCTCACGGGATCACCGGTGATCGCCAGCTCGGTTGCCTTGCTCAAACCGAGCATGCGCGTCAGGAAAAAGAGACTGCCGGCGTCGGGAACCAGGCCGACCCGCACGAAGATCACGATCAGCTGCGCACCGGCCGCCGCGAGGCGCAAGTCGCAGGCGAGCGCCAGGCTCAGACCCGCGCCGGCGGCGGTGCCGTTCAGCGCGGCGATCACTGGCTTCGGGCAGGCGCGAATGGCGCGGATCATCGGCGTGTAATTCGTGCGAAGGTCGGCGCCGAGGTCGTTGTCGCCGGCCAGCGCTCGCGCGTTCGCGTCTTTGAGGTCGGCGCCGGCGCAGAATGCGCGCCCGGCTCCGGTGAGGACGATCGCCCCGACCTCGGGGTCCCGCCCCGCCGTCTCCACTTCCGTGCGCAGCGCCTGGGTCGTCTCGCGGGTGAGCGCATTGAGCGCCTCGGGCCGGTTGAGGGTCAGTGTCAGGACTGGGCCGTCCCGGGAGCTGAGAACGACGTCGCTCATCGCCCGCTGAAGCGGCCCGGGCGCTTCTCGAGGAAGGCGCGCATGCCCTCGCGCTTGTCCTCCGAGGCAAACAAGAGGTAGAAGAGCTTGCGCTCGAACTCGAGACCCGGCGCAAGGCCGACTTCCATGGCGTGGTTGACCGCCTCCTTCGCGAGGCGAACGGCGAGCGGCGGGCGGGTGGCGATCACCTGCGCCAGGCGCATGGCTTCTTCCAGCTGGGCGCCGGCGGGGACGACGCGATTGACCAGCCCCATTCGCTCGGCATCGACGGCACGCACCGGATCGCCGATGAGCACCGCTTCCATGGCGCGGACCTTTCCCGCGCTTCGGGCCCAGCGTTGCGTACCCCCGGCCCCCGGAATGATCCCGATCTTCACCTCGGGCTGACCGAACTGGGCCGTCTCCGAGGCCACGACCATGTCGCACATCAGGGCCAGCTCGCAGCCGCCGCCGAGCGCGTACCCACCGACGGCGGCGATGACCGGCTTGTGGAGCGCTCGGAAGCGGGCCCATCGGGCGAAGTTGTCATCGTTGAGCACCTCGACGGCGCCCGCGTCGGCCATCTCCGCGATGTCGGCCCCGGCCGCGAACGCGCGGTCGTCGCCGGTAAGGACCAGGCAGCGGATGGTGTCGTCGCGATCGAAGGTCTCGAGCGCATCGACCAGCTCGGCAATCGTCTGATGGTTGAGCGCGTTGCGGACCCGCGGCCGGTTGATCGTCACGAGGCCCACGGGGCCGTTGACCTCGGTAAGGACGAACTCGTACGACATCAACTCCTCCTTGCCGGCCAAGTCTAGCCCGCAGCCGAGCCGGGGACCGGCGCCAGCCGAGGGCCGGATTGACGTTATAGGGTGGTGAACCGGCGCCTCCTGCTCCTCGCGCCAGTCGTTGCGCTGCTCCTCCTTCCCCTGACAGCGCTGGCCGAGGATCAGCCCTTCAAGACCGTGGTCGACAGCATCGTGCCCAAGACGGCAGGCCTCACCATCGAGGGGACGGCGGGCGGCTGCGATCTGATGCTCCAGAACCAGACCGGCCAGGACGTGATTCTTCTCGACATGAGTAAGCCGCCGAAGCCCTTCCGCTTCGCGGCCCAGCCCAAGACCGCGACCCCTCGACCTCCGATCCCTGTTCATCTACCGGCGGCCGGCGTGTGGCCCTGCGCCAGCCTTCCAGCGGTCAATGAGGACCAGCGCTGGAATCACGCCGAGACCACGGTCGGCATCTGGAGCGTCAACGGGACCGTCGGCGCGCTCAGCTTCAAGCTGACGGCACGCACCGTCTACGATCCCGCGCTCGACCCCCCGTCCGACTGGACCCTGTACCTTCGGTTGGGAGCGGGCATCGCGGTGGCCGGCGGCGTGCTCGTCGCCATCCCATACCTGTTCAACAAGCGTCGCGAGATCTTCGCCGGAAGCAAAAAAACCCCCTGAGGAAAGTCGCGAAAGTTGGCTCTAGACGGAGCCAGACCTTGCCCATATAATCCGGGCAGTCTTTTTCGAGGAGGAAGGCCGCGCAACTCAGAAAGCGCCTACTTGGACGTTGCTTTTCTGATAGCGGCTGTGTAGAGTCGGTTCAATGATTGGGGAAGCGCGAGTCTCGGTCGCCCGACGTGTCACGGGCATCGGGACCAAGAGCGTCTCGACCGGCAAGAAGATCCTCATCCTGATCGGGTTTTGTACCGCGCAGCTTCTCGACGTCACCACGACGCACATCGGCCTCTCGCAGGGCCGACAGGAGATGAACGGGATCGCCGCGTGGATCATCCAGCACAACGGCGAGCTCGCCGTCTACGCCTTGAAGCTATCGCTGGTGGCGGGACTCGTCGGTTTTCTCCTCGTGTTCGGTCGCAGCCGGGCCGTCTGGAATGCCTACCTGATCGCCGCCTGGATCACCACCTTTGCCGTGATCAACAACCTCTACCGACTGTTGACGTAAGCGGGCGGTGGCGGCGTCCGGGAGGCCGCTGAAGACTAAATTGTGCAGGTGGTTCCTGCGGCAACGACGTTCGGCGAATTCCTGACGCCAGTCTTCTTCTACGTCGTCATCGCCGCCTACGTGGCCTTCGTGCTGGCATCGGCCTGGCAGTTCTCGCGCCGGCCGGAGCCGGGTCGCGTCATCCGTGCCATCAACCTGACGCTGGTTCCGCTCGGTGTGCTGGTCGCGCTGGTGGGGGTGCTGGCGGCGAGTTTCAACGCCTTTGCGCAGGAGGAGGGTACGCCGAGCACGAACTGGGCGATCGTGATGGTGGCGCTCGGCCTGGGCGGGGCGTCCCTGTTGCTGGCGGTCGAAGGGTTCGTCCTGCGCAGCCGGGTCCGCTCATCGACCGAGGACCGCCGCGCCATCGGGCTTCGCAGCCTCAGCCTGATCGCGACCACGGTGCCGCTCGTGGTGCTCGGCACCCTGTTCATCGCGATCGCACTTCGCCTTCCGGTTTGACGCAACCCTGATACCGGCGTGCGATATACTTGACCGGATCGATCAACTTTTAAAAGGGACCCCGCTCCGGCGTGAAAAAGCGGGGAGAAGGGTCAGGTACGGTGCGCATGCGCTTTTCGATGAAAACCGAATACGGCGTTCGGGCTGTCCTCGAGCTGGCGGGCCATGCTGGCCGTGGCGCGCTGCAGAGTAGCGAGATCGCCCGGCGCCAGGGGATCCCGGGCCCCTTTCTCGACCAGGTGCTGATGATCCTGCGCCGCGCCGGCTTCATCACCTCGACGCGGGGACCGCACGGCGGGCACGAGCTGGCCCGCAGCGCGGAGGAGATTCGCCTCGACCAGGTGATCGACTGTCTCGAGGGGAACGGCGCCAAGAGCCGCCAGCCGGACGGCGCGCAGCCCGGCGACAGCCGGGTGCTGGCGCACGTCACGGAAAAGGCCGAGGATGCCGCCCGCGATGTCTTCGCCTCGCACACCCTGGCTGACTGCCTGCGCCTGCGCCGGCTCGAGCCGCGTGTTTTCCATGGCATCTTCCACGCGGTCCCGGACAAGCCGCGAGGGAGTTGATGGCGCAACGGTCCCTGACGCCCGAGGAGCGACAGCGATACGCGCGCCATCTGGCCCTCGCCGAGGTCGGGCCCGCCGGCCAGCAGAAACTGCTGCGGGCGCGCGTACTTATCGTCGGTGTGGGCGCACTCGGCTCTCCGGTCGCCCTCTACCTGGCGGCGTCCGGGGTTGGCACCATCGGGCTCGCCGACCACGACCATGTGCGGCTCTCCAACCTTCAGCGACAGATCATCCACACGATGGAGGGCGTGAACCGGTCGAAGGTCGACGGCGCGGCACGCACGGTCAGCGCACTGAATCCGGACATCAAGGTGGAGACAATCGAGGCGACCGTCGATGAACGCAATGCGATTGACCTCCTCGATCGCTACGACGTCATCGTCGACGGCACCGATTCGTTTCGGGCCCGCTACCTGCTCAGCGACGCCGCCTACCTGCGGCGCAAACCCCTGGTGCACGGCAGCATCTTTCGCATCGAAGGCCAGGTGACCGTGTTCGTCCCGGGCCGCGGCTGCTACCGCTGCCTCTATCCGCAGCCTCCGCCCGCAGGTGCCATCGAAGAATCCGAGAACGTCGGCGTCTTCGCCGCCCTGCCCGGCATCATCGGCACCATCCAGGCGGCGGAAACGATCAAGCTGGTCACCGGGGTGGGCGACGGGCTCGTCAACCGCGTGCTGCTCCACGACACCATGGCGATGACTTTCCGCGAGGTTCGCTACCGCCGCAACCGCGCCTGCCCGGTCTGCGGCGATCACCCGACGGTGCAGACCCTCGTCGACTACGACTCATTCGTCATGGAGGCCCGAACATGACCGATGCTCGTCATCACCGGCAACGGATCATCGCCGAGGTCGGCGAAGCCGGGCAGCAGCGGCTGGAGCGCGCGGCCGTCGCCATCGTCGGTGTGGGTGGTCTCGGCTCGCCGGTCGCGCTCTACCTGGCGGCGGCCGGTGTGGGCCGGCTTGGACTGATCGACGACCAGGACGTCGAACGGTCGAACCTGAACCGCCAGGTCATCTTCGAGGAAGGCGACGTCGGCCGCTCGAAGGTCGAGGCGGCTGCCGGCCGGCTGCTCTTGCTCGACGCCGGGCTCCGCATCGACGCCCACCACGAAAACGTGCGCGCCTCCAATGTGGCCGAGCTGTTTGCCCAGTACGACGTGGTGGTCGATGGCACCGACGCGTTCGAGACGAAGTTCCTCCTCAACGACGCCGCGGTGCTGCTGCGCAAACCGCTGGTTCATGGCGCGGTGCTGCGCTGGGGCGGACAGGTGACGACGGTCTTGCCGGACGCTCCCTGCCTGCGCTGCCTCAGGCGGAGGAAGTCATCAAGGTGCTTCTCGGGGTGGGTAATCCACTCAGCGGCCGCATCTTTCAGCACGACGGGCTCCTGGGTGAGACGCGGACGACGGCGTTTCCGCGCGATCCCGACTGCCCGGTCTGCTCACCGCGGGCGCGCATCCGAGACCTCGCGCGCTACGAGGAGCAGGTCTCACCGCGCGGTCACGTCCTCGTCTGATGCCGCCGTCGGCGGAGATCGGCGTGTTCGGTGGATCTGGATTCTATGAGTGGTTCGCCGGCGCGGAGCCCGTCACGGTTACGACACCGTACGGGCCGCCGAGCGCGCCGATCGCGCTGGCGGATGTCGGGGGCCGTCGCGTGGCGTTCCTTCCGCGTCATGGCCCGCGCCACACGATTCCCGCGCCCTTTGTCAATTACCGAGCCAACCTATGGGCGATGCACGAGCTGGGCGTGCGTCGCATCATCGGCCCGTCGGCGGTCGGCGGTCTCCAGCCGGACCTGCATCCAGGCGACCTGGTGATCTGCGACCAGTTCATCGACCGCACCAGCGGCCGATTGGATACCTATTACCCCGGGCCGGAGGTGGTGCACATCAGCGCTGCCGACCCGTATTGTCCGGAGCTGCGCGCGCTGGCCGGAGCTGTTGCCCAGGAACGTGCCTTGCGCTTTCGCCCCGCCGGGACCGTCGTCGTCGTGCAGGGCCCGCGCTTCTCGACGCGCGCCGAGAGCCGCTGGTACGGGCGGATGGGCTGGGACATCGTCGGCATGACGCAGTACCCGGAGGTGATCCTCGCCCGCGAGCTGGAGATGTGTTACCTGAATCTCTCGCTCGTCACCGACTACGACGCCGGCGTCGAGGGAGCGCCCGAGGTGTCGGCGGTGCAGGCCCAGGATGTGATGCGGGTCCTGGCCGCGAACATCGCCCGCGTCCGCGATCTTCTCGCCACCCTCATCCCGATCATCCCCTCCACTCCGAGCTGCAACTGCCAGCGCTCGCTGGAGGGCGCCCGCATGTGACCCCGGAAAAAAGAAGAAAGGCCGAGATTGGGGTCTCGGCCTTCAAGGAAGGGGAAGCGGGATCACGATATCCGTGGCGGTGTTAAGGACCAGTGAAGAGCCGGTAACGGCGCCGTCACAGGAAAGGATCGGACCCCGATCGAGTGTCAGCTATAGTCCCCAGCAATGAAGGTGCTGATCACCGGCGGGGCCGGCTTCATTGGTCAACGCACCGGCGAGCATCTGATGAAGCAGGGGCACCAGGTCACCATCCTCGACAACCTCTCCCCGCCGGCGCACGACGGCCCTCCGGCGCTCCCCGCGGGCATGGAGCTGGTCGAAGGCGATGTCCGCAAGCGCGAGGATTGGGTGAAGGCGCTCAAGGAGAACGAGGTCGTGCTGCACCTCGCGGATCACAACGACTACCTGCCGTCCTTCAGCAAGCTCTTCCACATCAATGCCGTCGGCACCGCGATTCTCTTCGAGCTGCTGCTCGAGGGGACGACCTCGGTGCGGCGGGTGGTGCTGGGCTCTTCGACGGCCGTCTACGGCGAGGGCAAATATCGTTGCGGCAAGGACGGCGATGTCTATCCGCAGCCCCGCCGGGTCGATGCGCTGGAGCGCGGTATCTGGGATCCTCCCTGCCCGATTTGCGGCGGCGCAATCACGCCGATGGTCACCGATGAGTCCGTCGTTCGCCCAACCAGCGCTTATGGCTTGAGCAAGCTGGCGCAGGAAGACCTGGTCCGGCTGCTGGGAGAGCGGCATGGCATCGAGTGGATCATCCTTCGCTACGGCGCGGTCCAGGGACGGGCGCAGCCCTTTCAGAACGCCTATTTCGGCGCCCTGCGGATCTTCGCGCTCCGGCTCGCACACAACCAGACGCCTCAGCTGCTCGAGGACGGGAACCAGCTGCGCGATTTCATCGACGTCGACGACGTGGCGCGTGCCAATGTGGCTGCCATCGCCGGGCTGCCGCCGGGCGCCTACAACGTCGCCAGCGGGCGCGCGCACACCGTGATGGATCTGGCGCGCATCCTCTTGCGGGTCGCGGAGCGCGACATCGTGCCGGAAACGCCGGGTCGCTATCGCGTCGGTGATCCGCGGCACGCGGTGCCCGACGTCAGCCGCATGAAGGCGGCCGGCTGGGAAGCGCAGATCGGGCTGGAGGCGATGGCTCGCGAGTACTGGCAGTGGCTGACGGCGCAGCCCAACCTCGACACGTACTTCGAGGGGGCCGACCATCTGATGGAGCGCACCGGCACCGTCCGCGAGGCTCGATGACCGAGAACGGAAGCCGCCGCTTCCCGATCCGTTACGCGACCCAGCGGTGGACGGATGGCAAATGGCTGTATGGCGGTCTCTTCGTCGTCGGGTTGGTCCTCATCGCCTTCAACCTCTACCAGGGGCGGCCGATCGTGTCGTTCGTCCCGGTGACGGTACTCTGCGGGGCCATCCTGGTCACGTTCTGGCTGATGCAGAAGTTCTCCTACCTCGAGATCTCCGATGACGGACTGAGGGTTCGCTACCTGCTCCGTCATCTGGAACTGCCCTACACCGCGCTGGCCCGCGTGCGGCGCCAGCCGCTCGAGGTGGCGTTCCAGCCGGCCGAACGCCGGCGCTTCGTGAACCGGTTCGTGCGCCGCCTGGGACGCGAGCCGGCCGCCTACATCCGGCTCGATCGCCGCCAGCCCGACCTCGTGGAGTCGGCGGAGCGAAAACTCGGTCCGCGGCTGGTGGCGGGGGCGGACATCGTCGTTCCGATTGCCCGCGTGGATGAGTTCGTCGCGGAAATGAAGAGCCGGGTGCGCGGTCAAGCGAGTTGACACAGTCGCGCAGTGCCTGGTGGCGCCTCGATCGGCGCGACCTCTACTGGCTGCTCGCACTGACGCTGATCGCGGGGATCCTTCGCTTCGGCAGCCCGATCTTCCTGGATGTCTTCGCGCACCCCGCATCGTCGGCGCCCATCAGCGCCTGGGGCATCGGCCACAACTACCAGGACCCGTCTCTCCCCGGCTTGGGCAAGCCGAACGACATCGCTCCCAACTCGCCCTTCGTGTTCGACGAGCTCTACTTCGCCAACGACGCCCACAGTGATCTGCTGGGTCGCGATTACTTCGATCCCGAGCCGCCGCTCGCCAAGCTGATCATCGCGCTCGGCATCCAGCTCTTCGGTTTCAACTCTTTCGGCTGGCGCTTCATGCCGGCGCTCTTCGGCACTGCTCTCATTCCGCTGATGTACATGCTGGCGCGCCAGTTGCTGACCGTCCGATTCTTTGCCGTCGCCGCCGGCGTGCTGACGGCCTTCGACGGGATGACCTTCGTCGAGTCGCGGACCGCGGTCATCGACATCATCCCCATCGCGCTGGTGGCGCTGGCCTATCTCTTCTTCCATCTCCACCTCAACGCCGACAGCGTCTCCCGCCGGCGTTGGATGATCGTGCTGACTGGCATCACGCTCGGCCTGGCGCTCGGATCCAAGTGGACGACCCTGGCGGCTTACGGCACCATCGTCGTCATCCTGGCGTTTCGGCTCATCGTTCGCTGGACCCGGTACGACGGAGCCACCGGTGGCATCGCGTTGCTCAGCCTCGCCCTGCTGCCGGGCGTCGTTTATGTCCTGAGCTTTACCCGCTACCTGATGATCACGCACGGCATCACCAATCTCGCGCCGCCGGCGCTGTCCTTCATCCCCTTTCATCTCAACCTTGGCGGCGCCTGGAGCGAGCTACGAGAATGGCACTGGCAGACCTGGCACTACCACATCACCCTGACCGCGCCGCACATCTTCTACAGTCCGTGGTGGTCGTGGCCGCTCGATTTCCGCCCGGTCGTCTACTACTACACCGATAAGGGCCTCGGTGTCGACCAGACGAGTGGTGCCCCCTTGGTGGCGGAGATCTTCAACCTCGGCAACCCGATGATCTGGTGGGCCGCCACCGGATCCCTGCTGGGGATCGCGGCCGGGTTGCCGGCCCTGATCCGCGACTACCGCTCGCGCCACGTAATGGAGCCGGCCGAAGCCGCGCTTCGTGACGCGGCGGGTCCCGTGGAGCAGCGTCTCTACCTGTCGATCTTCATTCTCGTTGCCTTCTTCGCGGCCTGGCTGCCATTCTCCCGGGTGCCGCGTGGGCTCTTCCTCTACCACATGCTTGGCGGGTTGCCGCCGATGTTCCTGGCGCTGGCGCTGGCGCTCACCTACCTCCGCACCCTGCGTGGCCGCCTGCCCGGTTTTGCGATGCGCGTCAGTGGGGCGGTACCGGCGTACGCCTACCTGCTGATGGTGATCGGCTTCTTCATCTACTTCTATCCGCTCTGGACCGGTCTGCCGCTTACGGCCGATGCCTTGAACAGCCACGTCTGGTTCACCTTCGTCAAACCGCTGCCCAACTGGTGTCTCTGCTACTGGACCTCCCCGGGCTAGCGCTGGTGGCGGGCTGCCTGGTCCTCGGCCTGG
>VBFX01000122.1 GCA_005889395.1 Chloroflexota bacterium | reverse complement strand
TGGGCTGGTCCGGGTTCATCTCGAGGCTCCGGGAGGCGACCCGCGGGTCACGCTCTGGATGGAGCCCGTCTACCAGTTCCTGATGGTCTTCACGCCCGATGCGATCCCGGACGTGGCCCGCCGGCGGCGGAGCATCGCGATCGAACCGATGACCTGCGCTCCGAACGCGTTCCGCAACCGCGACGGGTTGCTGGTTCTCCAGCCGGGCGAATCCTGGAACGGCAGCTGGGGAATTTTGCGGTAACTTAGGCCTCCTGCTCGATATCATCGAATGGCGCCCTAATTGCGCAGCTTGTCCCGGTCTGCCAATATCAAGTCAGGGCATTACGCCGCTGTATGGGAGGGAGCCGCCGGTGTACCGGAAAATCTACGTCCCCCTTGATAACTCTGACCACTCCAACGCCGCAATCGAGGTGGCGGTCCGGCTGGCCGGCGTCACGAAGGCAACGCTGGTGGGCAGCCACGTCTACGCCGCCCGGATGCACGACGTGCGCTTCAAGCAGATGGAGTACACGCTGCCGGAGGAGTATCAGCACGAGCAGGAACTCGAGCGCCAGCGCAAGATCCATGACTCGCTGATCACGCGCGGCCTGCAGTTGATCTCTGATTCCTACCTGGACGTGATGAAGACCGCCTGCGATCGCGCCGGCCTGCCGTTCGAGTACAAGACGTTCGACGGCAAGAACTGGGAATGCCTGGTCGACGATATCGCCGCATCCGACTACGACCTGGTGGTGCTGGGGGCGCTTGGCATGGGCGCCGTGAAGGACAGCATGGTCGGCAGTGTGACCGACCGCGTCGTCCGCCGCATCCGAGTCGACTCCCTCGTGGTGCGGGAGATCCATCCATTTCGAGACGATGCCTCCAACCGGATCGTGGTCGCCATCGACGGCAGTCCCCAGTCCTTCGCCGGGTTGCGGACCGCGATCGACCTCGCGCGTGTTTTCGAGAAGCAGGTCGAAGCCGTCTCGGTCTACGACCCATACCTCCACTACGCGATGTTCAACGGCATCGTCGACGTGCTCTCGGCTGAAGCATCGAAGGTGTTCCGGTTCAAGGAGCAGGAACAGCTGCACGAAGAGATCATCGACACCGGCCTCGCCAAGATCTATGAGTCCCACTTGCGGGTGGCCCAATCCGTGGCGCGCGACGAGGGGGTCGAGATCAAAACCACGCTCTTCGACGGCAAGGCCTTCAAGAAGGTCCTGCAGCACGTCCGCCAGGACCCACCATGGCTGCTCGTGATCGGGCGCATCGGCGTCCACTCGGCAGCCCAGATGGACCTGGGGAGCAACACCGACAACCTGCTTCGTCTGGCGCCCGTCAGCGTCCTGCTGTCGAGCCGCACCTTCGTGCCGCCTGTCGACGTGCAGGCGGAGGCGAGCGTGACCTGGACGGAGGAGGCTGAAGCGCGCATGGAGCGGGTTCCCGCCGCCTTTCGCGCGATCACCCGCACGGCCATCTGCCGCTACGCGATGGAGCGCGGGCACTCCGTGATCAGCTCATCGATCATCGACCTCGCCGTGTCCGAGGTTATGCCCGAGCACGCGGCCCGCGCGATGGGTGTCGAACCATCTCGGGCGAAGGCCGCGATGAACGGCGGCGAGAGCTCCGCCACCTGGATCTGTCGCCGGTGCGGGCGACCGGCGCGGGTAGAAAAGCCGCAGGAATGCCCGGTCTGCGCGGGCACCAGCTTCCAGCCGGTTGACAAGGCCGCCGTTGCCGCGGCCGCCACCAGAGAGGGAGGCACCGAGGAGGAAGAGGCGTTCGACGGCTTCAAGGTCAAGTGGACCGCTGAAGCCAAGGAGATTCTTAACCGCGTCCCCAAGGGGTACGAGCGGCGCCGCGTGAAGGCGCGCATCGAAAAGATCGCCCGGGTGCAGCGGCTTCCCAGCATCACCCGAGACTTCGCCGACGCCAACTTGGACGAGGCCTACGGGCCGGTCGCGGAGGTCGTCAGCGACACCCTGCCCGCGGCGCCCAAGCCGGCGGGAGAGGCGCCGCTGACCTGGACCGACGAGGCGGCCGCGCGTATGGAGCGCGTGCCGGGCGGCTTCATGCGGATGATGGCCCGCACCAAAGTCGAGGAGTTCGCGCGCAAGATCCGCGCCGAAACGATCACCCGCGATGTCGTCGAAGGCGGGCTCGTGGACGCCCGGATGATGATGGACCAGGCGCTCAAGGCGCACGCACCCGAGGTGGTCGAAGCCGCCATGAAAGTGCATGGACACCCGGACGGGAACGGCGCCGGCCCGCGCGAGCCCGCACCCGGCTGGACCGAGGATGGAGTCCGACGACTCAACGAGGTCGAGATCCGCGCCGAGGAAAAGTTCGACCCCTCACGCGCCCGCGAGCTCGCCCAGCACGCCGCCGAATCCCGGGCCGCGCGAACCTCGGAGGCGATCAATGCCGCCTTCCTCGAGCGGCTGGGGATCAAGATCGGCTACGGACACCCGCTCAGCCCCAAAACGTTCGAGCATCATTTCTCCTGGTCGCCCGAAGCGGAGGCACGTCTCGCCAACTTGCCCTCCTATTGCCGGGAGCTGAGTCGCTGGCGGGTCGAGTGGACGGCGGCCAAGAAGGGGCTCGGCCCGGTGATCACCCCCGAAGCGATGGACGTCAAGTTCGAGATGTGGGACGAAGTCTCGAAGGCGCTGCAGGAGAAGGGCCCACAGATGCCCTGGGAAGCGGATGCCGAGAAGCGGCTCGAGAACATGCCGCCGTTTGTCAAAGGACAGGTGATGGCCGCGGTCGAGGGCAACGCCCAGGCGCTCGGCGAGGAGCGGGTCACGACAAAGGTGATGGATGTCGTCATCCAGAAGTGGATCGAGACCGGCGATTTTCATGAAGGCCGATACGGCTTCCGAGCCTAGCCCGCTGATCGCGACCGGCCTGACGCGCGCCTACCGCGGAGGGAAGGGCGTCTTCGACATCACGCTCCAGCTCGCCGCCGGTGAGGTCATGGGCCTGATGGGACCGAACGGCTCGGGGAAGACGACCCTGCTTCGCATGCTGGCGACCGCGGCGACGCCGACGGCCGGGCAGGTCAGCTGGTTCGGCAACGCAAATCCACATGACCCGTCGGTGCGGCGGCGGCTCGGGGTCATGCTCGACCAGCCGGCGCATTTCGACAAGATGACCGGCTATCAAAATGCCTGGTTCTTCGCGCACCAGTTCGGGCTCGCCGATGAGCTCGCCCGTGACCGGCTCGACGAGTTGTTCCGGTGGTGCGGCCTGTGGGACGCCCGCGACCAGCTGGTCGTCGAGTACTCGCTGGGAATGAAGCGAAAGCTCAACCTCGTCGAGGCGCTGGTGCACCGCCCATCCATCCTGCTGCTGGATGAGCCCACGCTTGCCCTCGATTACCGCGCCGAGCTCGACCTGATCGAGCGGCTTCAGCTGCTCAGCCTGACCGGCACGGCGGTGGTCCTGGCGACCAACGACGTGCACCTCGCCGAGCGGCTGTGTGACTACGTGATCTTCCTGCACGATGGCCGGCTGATTCGCGAGGGCCACGTCCCCGAACTGCTGACCGAGGTCGCCGGGTCCAAGGAAGTCGAGCTTCAGATGAACTCTCCGATCAACCTGGAGAGCCTTCGCGCGTTGGCCGGCGTTGAGGCGGCGAACGTCGAGGGCGATACGGTGCACATCATCCTTTCGCGCGGCGCCAACCCAGCACAGGTGCTGGCGGTGCTCAACGGCACCGCGGACCTGGTGAGCAACATGCGGGTTCGCCGGCCCCACCTCGGCGATGTCTTCCTGAAGCTGACCGGCGTCGCGTTGCCGGCGGTTCATCGATGACACGCGCGCCTTTCCACACCGGGGCGCGCTGATGATGCTGGCCGGGACGATCTGGCAGCGAGAGCTGGTGGAGTTTGCCCAGCGGCGCAGCGCGCTGGTGATCAAGCTCGCCTTTCCGCTTGTTTTTGGTGTCCCGCTCGTGATCGCCGCGCCGCCCGTGTACGCGGCCGTGACCCTGACGATGCTGATCGCGATCATTGGAGCGCTCGGAGCGGGCGCGGTCTTGACCCGCGAGCGCCAGAGCGGTCTGACCCTGCGCTATCGAACGCTGCCGGTTACGCCGGGGCGGCTGTTGATCGAGCGCCTCTCGACTAACGCGGTCATCGACTTGCTGCAGCTCACCTCGGTGCTGGTGCTGATCGCACTTCGACACCCGTCGCAAGCCACCTGGTGGCCGGCACTCGTGTTGAGCACTGTCGGAGTGCTCCTGATCGGCAACTTGATGGGCGCTGTCGCCAGCACGCTCTCCGACTCGCCCGGCGAGGTGATGCTCTACGTCTTCATCGTTCTGCTACCGCTGTTGTTCTTGTCCGGGGTCTTCACCGCGTTGACCGAGCCGGCGCTGCTCGCGGTCTCGCGCCTCCTTCCGTTCAGTTACCTGCACGAATCGCTCGTGGGCGCGCTCGGCGGCCAGCCCAACCTGCTGGCCTGGGAGACGCTGCTCGGCGGTTTCGGCTTCCTCGTGGGCGCCGCGGGCCTCACGGGTCGCCTCGGCCAGCGCGTCCTCGAAGCGGACTGACCGCCCGATGGCGATTGCCGGCCTCCTCGCAACCTCGTCTCAGCCGGGGATCCAGCTGCCCTTCATCACCAACCGTTGGGCCGTCGGCACCTTCTTCCTGATCCACATCATTTTTGGCTCCTTCACGATGGGCGCCCTCGTGCTGGGGCCGACCTACGAGTGGATCGGCCTCCGCCGAGAGGACCCCCGGTATGAACGGCTTGCCCGCTCCCTGGGCAACGTCAACCTCAAGATCTTCAGCCTGGGCGCCACGTTGGGCGGGTTCGCCGTTATCGTCCTGACGGCGCTCTACCCGACATTCTTCGTGACGCTCATCACGCTCTTCTTCTGGCCGGCGGTGGTCGCCTTCAGCATCTGGTTCCTGACACTGGGCGGGATCCTCCTCTACAACCTCCGCTGGGACCGCTTCCGGCTGCGCAAGGGAGCTCATATCCTGATCGGCTACGCCACGGCCGCCACGGAGCACATCTTTCTCTTCATCATCGTGGCCCTCGATAGCTATCTCCTTACGCCGCGGGCCGGCCAGGGCTTAAGCGCCTTCTTCAATCCCTCCTACTGGCCCGAGCTCGGCCATCGCTTCGTCGGCAACCTGTCGTGGGCTTCGTTCTTCATCGCCGCGGTGGCCGCCGTGTATGCGGCCGCCAGCCGCCTGCCCGCCAACCGCGTCTATTTCCACTGGGCGGCGCGCACCAGCCTGGTGGTGGGGTTCGTCACGCTCGCCGTCCAGGTAATGCTGGGAGCGGTCTTCGTGGAAAGCATCAAGCAGGCCTCTCCCGGCGCGTTCCACTACTCGCTTGAGGGGCCCTTCGCCTGGCTCTGGTTGGTGCAGGCGACCTTCATCGCGATCCTCCTGGTTGGCAGCAACCTCTACTTCTGGCAGTCCCGATCGACGGCGGCCGGGCCCATCCTCACCGTCCTGGTAACCGTGGCATCGTTGATCACGATGGCGCCGGCCGCGCTCTATCCGAAAGGCATGTTCTGGCTGCGCTACCTGGCGCTCGGCGCTGCGGTAGTGCTGAGCCTCCTCCACTGGCTCATCTCGCGGCCCCGAGCGCGCACTCGGACCCAGGATCTTCGGCGCTCCAGCCAGGTGACGCTCGCCGTGACCGGTGCCAGCGCGCTGCTCTTGTTCCTCCTGATGGGCGTCATCCGGACGACCGCGCGCAGCGATTACACCATCTACGGCGTCATGAAGGAGTCGGACAGCTACGGGATCTTCCAGGCCCCGTCGAAAGGCTTTTATCCGTAATGGGCTCGCTGCAGACCTTCTTCTACCTGGCGCTGATCTCCGCCGTCATGATCGGCGTCACATTGCTCTTCGTCGGCATCGTCGCCTTTGGGCTGGTGCGATGGTTTCGCCAGGCGCGCGGTCAAACCCCTCTCACCTTCTGGCTGATCGGCGGCGCCGTGACGGTGGTGCTGTTGTTCATCGTCCTGGGCACGGCGGGCGTCCTCTACGGATTCATTCGCTATGGCGCATCGTGACCCACGGCGGCTGAGCCGCCGCCAGTTCGGCCTCGTGGGCACCCAAGTTTCGGGCGCCGTGGTCGCCGTGCTGCTCGGCATTCCAATCGTCGGGTTCTTGATTTCTCCGCTCTTCCGTCAGCAACAGGTCGTCTGGCGAAAAGTCGGCGACATCGCTGGCGTGCCGGACGGCGAGCCGACCAAGTTCGAGGTCGCCTTCCCACAGGACGTCTGGACGACGGCGGAGGAGAACCTGGCCGTCTACGTGGTCAAGAGCGGGGAGAACACGAAGATCTTCTCCAACGTCTGTACGCACATGCAGTGCCCGGTGCGCTGGGAACCCACGCTCCGCCAGTTCCTCTGCCCCTGTCACGGCGGACTGTACGACATCAACGGCTTAAACGTTGGCGGCCCGCCACCGAAGCCGCTGCCCCAGTACGTCCATCGCATCGACGGCACGACGCTCTTCGTCGAGAACCGCTTCACCGAGGAAATCTGAGTGCGCCGCCGGCTCAGCGCCGCCTACGACTGGTTCGACGAACGTACCGCGATTCGCAGCCTGCTGCGCAAGGGACTCTACGAGGCGGTGCCGGTCCGCGGCGCCTGGTTCTACACACTGGGGAGTGCCACGCTGGTGTTGATCCTCCTTCAGCTGATCACCGGCATCTTCCTCACCCTGCTGTTCGTCCCCTCCGTGACCGAGGCCTGGCAAAGCCTCAACTACCTCAAGGAGCACGACGCCTTCGGCGCCATCGTCCGGGGGATCCACCTCTGGTCG
>VBFX01000121.1 GCA_005889395.1 Chloroflexota bacterium | reverse complement strand
GTGCTTCGCTACGGCGAGGAGGCCGGTGTCCGGGTCGACGACCAGCTCGCTGCCGAGGAGCCGCTGGAAATCCGCGTCGGCGGCACCCCGCTGACGGTGATGATGCGAACGCCGGGGCACGAGCGCGAGCTGGCGCTCGGATTTCTCTATGGCGAGGGCGTCATTCGCGGGGCTGCCGATGTCGCCCGGATGAGGATCCTGCCCAACGGCGAGCACCCCGACCTGGAGAATGTCATCGACGTCGAGCTGGCTCCCGGTGCGCCCGGGGTCGACCGCCGCTGGCAACGGAATTTCCTGGCGGCGTCCAGCTGCGGACTCTGCGGCGTCAGCAGCATCGAGGCGATCCACGAGTCGGCGCCGCCGCTGCCGGACGACGGTCTCGTCATCGACCGCGACATCATCTACAGCCTCGACGCGCGGCTCCGCTCCGAGCAGGCGATCTTCGCGCGCACGGGCGGCCTGCACGCGGCTGGCCTGTTCACGGCGACGGGCGAGCCAGTGGTCGTTCGCGAGGACATCGGGCGGCACAACGCCGTCGACAAAATCGTCGGCCACGCCGTCGAGCGGGGGCTGCTCCCACTCGACCGCCACATCCTGATGGTCAGCGGTCGGACGTCGTTCGAGATCGTCCAGAAGGCGCTCCAGGCGCGCATCCCGGTGCTGGTGGCGGTGTCGGCGCCCTCCAGCCTGGCCCGGGACCTGGCCCAGGCGTCGAACCAGACCTTGATCGGGTTTCTGCGGGGCCGGAGCCTAAACGTCTACAGCGGCCGGCAGCGCATCAAGGCTTAACGGCCTGGGTCGCGCGAGCCTCTCGCCTTCGCCTCCTGACGCCGGCCGCATGGGCCGACTTGCCCGGCCGGGACGTGCCTTTCTAAGATCAAACGAAGACGGAAGGAGGTCAGATCATGACCAGCGAGAGACAGCGCGCAGCGGCGCGCAAGAACATCAAGAAGGCAGCGGCTGTGGCAAAGAAGAAGAGAACCATCGCGCACCTGCCTAAGAAAACGCGCACGGCGCTCGCCAAGCAGGCGAACAAGGTCAAACGCGAGAAGGCGGCGAAGAGATCCTGAGTTAGCCGGCGAGCTCCGGCAGGACTTTCTCGACAAACTCGCTGAGCCGGCCCTTGCCTTCCGACGGCCACTCGGCAATCAGGTAGCCGAACCCGGCGGCGCGCAAGTGCGCCGCGCGGCGGCGCACCTGGTCCCAGGGCCGCGATAGCGAGAGCGACGCCGAGCGCAGGATCGCGTTCGGGTCACGTCCGGCCTTTTCCGCCAGCTGATCGAGGAGTCGTGACTTGCGGGCCAGCGAATCGTCGGAGCCGAAGGCATGCCAGGCGTCGGCCTGGCGAGCGACGATCGGCAACATCAGCTGCTCGCCGCCGGCACCGATCCAGATCGGCGGGTGACGCACGGTCCTTGGTCATCACCAGGCGGATGACCTGCGCGCCCTCCTCCAGGCGTTCCGCCCGCTCCTTCAGCGGTGGGAAGGGAATCCCGAGCTCCTCGTGTTCCGGCTGGTGCCAGGCGGCTCCCAGGCCGAGCTCGAGCCGGCCGTTCGAGATGTGGTCGACGGTGATCGCCTCAGTCGCCAGAATCGATGGGGGGCGGTAGGTGATGCCGGTGACCAGCACCCCGAGGCGGAGCCGCGAGGTGAGCGCCGCCAGGCCCGCCAGCAGGGTCCAGGCTTCCATGCAGGGACCATTCCGGTCGCCGTACAGCGGCGTGAAGTGGTCGAAAACCCAGGCGCCGTCGAATCCCGCGGACTCGGCGAATTGCACCCTTTCCGCTAGTTCGGGCCAGAGGAGTTGGTGCTGCGCGACGTCTAGACCAATCCGCATTTCTCTGCCACAATACACAGCGGTTGGCGGGGAGGTTTAACCAAACATTCATTTGGCTTTCGCCAAAGCGTTCTGCGGGACCGCGAGAGTGTTGAGGGGATTCGAATCAGGGAAGGAGGAACCATGAAGTTACGTTCCGCGCTCGGACGTTCGATGGCCCGGTTGCTCGCGCTCGCCTTGCTGCCGGCCAGTATTGTCGGCATCACCGCTGTCGGCGTCGCGGCCGCCAAACCATCTACGGCGGCTTCCGGGTGCCAGCTGTCAAACGGCCCGGTCAAGCACGTGATCTATCTTGTCTTCGACAACACTCATTTCCTTCGCGACGCTCCGAACGTGCCATCCGACCTGGAGCAGATGCCGCACCTGCTGAACTTCCTGACCTCGAACGGCACGCTGATGACCAACGATCACACGATCTTGATTTCGCATACCGCAGGCGGGATTCTCTCGAGCCTGACCGGGCTCTACCCAGATCGAACCGGGATCAACGTGTCGAACAGCTACTTCTATTACCCACCGAGCAAGATTCCGGCCTTCAGCAGCGCGTTCAAGTACTGGACCGACCTCGTGGACGATTCAACTGGAGCCAACGACCCACTACCGAACATGGTCTCGGATGGCCAGCACAACACGCCAGCTCCATGGGTGCCATACACCCGCGCCGGGTGCAACTTCGGCGGGGTGTCGACCGCCAACATTGAGCTCGAGAACACTGGCACCGGCCCCTTCGGCGACATGTCGGAGGCCTTTGGTACGGGCTCCCCCGAGTGGAGTCAGGCTGTCGCATCAAACGCAGCTCCATCGGGGACCGCGGCGCGCGCCAAGGCGCTCACCGACTATGTCGGCATCGCGATCCACTGCGCCCAGGGCGGCGGCATCTGCGCCGCGAACGCGACAAATGTCGCGAACTCGAGGCCAGACAGGCTCCCGGACGAGCCCGGTGGCTACCTGGGTTACCAGGCGCTTTATGGCGCGAAGTACGTTGACCCGGCGATCACCGGGGGCAATGCCTGCGTCAACGACACGAGCGGCGCGCACGTCACCGACCCATTCGGCCAGTGCGGATTCCCTGGCTTCGACGGCGCGCTCGCCAAGAACACGCTGGGCTACGTCGCTCAGATGCAAGAATCCGGCGTCCCGGTGACTTACGCCTACATTTCGGACGCCCACGACAACCACACTTCGGCCTTTCCCGCGCCATTCAACCCGAATTTCCCGCGCGCTTCGGGGCCGGGCGAGGTCGATTCCAAGGCCCAGCTCAAGGCCTACGACGATGCCTTTGCGGCATTCTTTACTCGCCTCGCGAACGACGGCATCGACAAGAGCAACACGCTCTTCGTGGTGACCGCGGATGAAGGTGATCACTACGCGGGTGGACCCGGAATCCTTCAACCCGATGGCTCCTACGCGTACTCACACACGAATTGCTCCTGGACCGCGACGCCAGCCTGTCCGTCGAACCAGATTGGCGAGGTCAACCTCAACATCAAGCCGAAGCTGCCGACAGGGACGCCGAGCTTCGTCGTGCACAGCGATTCGGCGCCGACCTTTTACGTCAATGGCCAGCCGTCGCGGACCGACGCGACGTTGCGAACGATGGAGCGGGATGTCGCCGGGCTAAGTGCGATCGATCCATACGTCAGTAGTACAGCCCAGCCCGTCTTCGTGCGGATGGCGGACCCCGTAGGGGAAAAGGCGCTCCACATGGTCAACGCGGACCCGGCTCGAACGCCAACCTTCACGGCCTTCGGCAATCCCGACTACTTCATTACCGCTGCGAACAGTGGGCCGAACTGTGGCAGCAATCCGTGCATCGATTACCACTTTGCCTGGAGCCATGGCGACATCCAGCAGGAAATCGCCAACAATTGGCTCGGCCTGGTCGGCCCTGGTGTCAAGAGTCAAGGCATCGACTCGCAGACATGGACCGATCACACCAACGTCCGGTCGACGACGCTGGCGCTGGCAGGCTTGAAGGACGACTACGTGAACGACGGCCGTGTGCTCATCGAGGTTATCGAGACGAAGGCGCTTCCCCAAACGCTGATCGCGCATCGCGAGACGCTGCTGCGTCTGGGCGACGCGTATGAGCAGGTCAACGCGGCCTTCGGCAAGTTCGGGATGGACCTGCTGACGGCTTCAACGCACGCACTCAACAGTGGATCGACGGCTGATGAATCGCGGTACACATTGCTCGAGAACTCGATCGAGAGCTTGACCTCGCAGCGTGACGCCCTGGCGGGTCAGATCAAAGCGGCACTCAATGCCGCGGCATTCGATGGACAGGCGCTCAACGAGCAACAGGCGAAGGGCTGGATCGACCAGGCCAACTCGCTGCTCGACCGGGCGAGCGCGCTGGCGGCATCCTGACAAAGCGCTAGACGGGAGGCCGGCACCGTGCCGGCCTCCAACTATTCTGGCGAGGTGAAGCCAACCTTCTTTGCCACCGCCGGGGAGCTCCGCCAGTGGCTCGAACGAAACCATGCAACGGAGAACGAGCTCTTTGTCGGTTTCTACAGGCGTGGCTCAGGAAAGCCGAGCATCACGTGGCAGGAACTGGTTGACGAAGAGCTCTGCTTCGGATGGATCGACGGCGTCCGCCAGGGCATCGATGAGGTCAGCTACTCCAACCGGATTACTCCTCGCAAGCCGCACAGCACCTGGAGCGCGGTCAACATCGCCCGTGCGCAGGAACTGATCAGGCTCGGGCGGATGCATCCCGTGGGGCTGAAAGCCTTCGAGCGGCGGACCGAAGAACGGTCGGTGATCTACAGCTATGAGCAGAGAAAATCTGCCAGGCTGGATCCAGGTGCTGAGCGGTCGTTTCGGGCCAACAAGAAAGCCTGGACCTTCTTCCAGGCGCAGCCGCCAGGGTACCGGCAGACCGCGACCTGGTGGGTGATCAGCGCCAAGCGGGAGGAGACCCGGAAGAAACGGCTCGCGACGTTGATTGCGGACTCAGCGCTCGGCCGTGCGATTGGGCCCCTTCGCCGGCGTCCCGGCGCATAATCGCCTCGGTGGTCACGCCTGCCACAAGGACCGGCGCGGCCTGGGCGTTATGGGTCGTCGTCTCCGTGATCGGGGGTGTGCTGGGGGCGCTCGTTGCCTGGCGCCTCCGCGCCCTCCTGACCGATCCGGCTCCTACCTTCGTCGTTGACGTACTGCGGTTTATCGCAACGATCATCAGCGCAGCGATCGCGGCGGGTGCGCAATGGCCCCTGCTGCGGCGTTACCGGCTGGATGTCTTCTGGTGGGTGCCGGCGACCGTGACCGCAGCCCTACTGAATGCCATTGTGGTGATTCCCAGCGTGCTCCGCCATGCCGTCGATCCCCTGGCGTCGGTCCATCCCAGCGACCCCGTGATCGCCGGTGGTGCGGCGCTGGCTGCCGCCGGCCTCGTGATCGGCGCAGCTCAGGCGATCGTCCTCCGGGCATCGGTCGGCAACACGGCCTGGGTATGGGTTCCCGCGACCGTCATTGGCGGCGGGCTGGCCGGGGCTCTGACCAGCGCGCTGTCGTCCCAACTGATTGGCTTTTCCACGTTCGCCTTCATCAGCCTGCTGGCGGCAGTGGGTGCCTTCCTGATCTCGGCCTGCCAGGCGCCGGTCGTCGCGCGCCTGCTCCGATAGGTGGTCGTCGCATAGGTCGGACAGGTAGCTGTCGCAGACCCACCCTATAGTTACGGGCGTGAAATCGGGGACGCGCACGATCTTCGCCTGCCAGGAGTGCGGCAACCAGTCCACGAAGTGGCTGGGGCGCTGTCCCGAGTGCGGTAACTGGAACAGTTACGTCGAGGAGCAGGTGCGAGCCGAACCGGCGTCGCGAACCGGCGCTCGTCGGGTCAGCATTTCCTCCGCGCAGCCGATGCCGCTGGCCCAGGTGCGCTTTACCCAGGCCAACCGGCTTCGGCTGGCGATGCGAGAGCTCAACCAGGTGCTCGGCGGCGGCATCGTGCCGGGGTCATTGGTGCTGGTTGGTGGTGACCCCGGCATCGGCAAGTCGACCCTGCTGCTACAACTGGCGAGCGAGGTGGCTGGATCCTACGGGCCCGTGCTCTACGTGTCGGGCGAGGAGTCCGTGCAGCAGCTGAAGTTGCGGGCGCAGCGCCTTGGCATCGAGGGCGATCGGCTGATGGTGCTGGCCGAGAATGACCTCGACGGGATCGTCGAGCACCTCGAGAAGGCGCGGCCGATGATGGCCGTCATCGACTCCATCCAGACGGTGTTCATGGGGAACGTCACCTCCGCTCCGGGCAGCGTCAGCCAGGTGCGCGAGTGCGCCGGCAGGCTGATGCTGCTGGCGAAGAGCAGCCACATCCCGATTTTCCTCGTGGGCCACGTCAACAAGGAGGGCGCGATCGCCGGGCCGCGCGTGCTCGAGCACATTGTCGACACCGTCCTCTACCTCGAGGGTGAGCGGCACCACAGCTTCCGCATTTTGCGCAGCCAGAAGAACCGCTTTGGGTCAACCGACGAGATCGGTGTCTTCGAGATGCGCGACAGCGGGATGCACGAGGTCAGCGACCCGAGCCGTGCCTTTCTGCAGGACCGCTCCTTGAGCGAGGTGGGCAATGTCGTCCACGTCGCCCTCGAAGGGAGCCGGCCGCTTCTCGTCGAGCTGCAGAGTCTCACCACGCCGAGCCGGTTCGGCGCGCCGCGCCGCTCGGTTAACGGCATCGACCTCAACCGGCTGCACATGCTGATCGCCGTGCTGGAACGTCGCGCGCACCTCGACCTGGGCGGGGACGATGTCTTCGTCAACGCCGCGGGCGGCGTGCGCCTGACCGAGCCCGCGGCAGACCTCGCGGTGGCGCTGGCCATCGCCTCCAACAAGCGCAACCGGCCCGCCGGAGCCGACCTGGTCGCCATTGGTGAGCTCGGCCTCAGTGGCGAGGTGCGGCGCGTCAGCCAGCTGGAGCGCCGCCTGCTGGAAGCGTACCGGCTCGGCTTCAAGCGAGCCGTGATCCCGGCGGCGGCCGAGCTCCGCGATCCCGAGCTGTCTGCGATGACGCTGTGCCGCGCGGAGACGATCTCGGACGCGCTCGAGAGCTGCTTCAGCTAGCTGCCGAGACAGCCCGCAACGCGTTTAACGGCAGGCATCACCCGGACGCTAACCGGGCGCTCACAGGAAAGCCGCATCCCGGGCGCGGCCGGCGAGGGGCCGCCCGACCGTGGCGCCCAGCACTGCCGGTTGATCTCCTCAACAGCCGCCTCTTCGCTCATGCCCTGCGCGTGGCCAAGGATCCTGTCGATGCAGCGTCGCTGCAGGAACAGGACGCTGACTTTTTCGGGCGCGACACTGCTTGGAGGGCGGGCGGAAGCGTTCGCGATGGGGGCGGGCGCCAGAGCGAGCGCCAGGACCAGGCCGGCGGCCGCCAGCCAGCACGTCCGCTCGAGGCTTTGGGCGGTCGCGGTTGGACTCAGGGACCAAAAGGAACGTCGGCGGCCAGTTTTCATGCTTTAATTAGGGCACGATGGCGGTCATGTTTGCGCGCCTGCGCGCGGTTGCGTCGCCCATCCTGAGAGAAGGAGGTGATTGCGATGCGCGTGGAACGCGTCTTCCGGCTGTTGGGCCTGTTGCTTGGACTTATAGCGGGCGTCGAGTACGCCTCATTCATCATCTCGGAAGCCAAAATCGACGGTTACACGCTGAGAGCGATCGTCCTGATGCTGACCGCACTGGCCGGCGCGCTCTTTGGCTTCTTCGGGCTCCCCTACGTTACGACCAAGCCCTTCTTCTGGCTCGAAAATAAGCTAAACGTTACGCCGCTGCCGGACCTGGTAGCGGCGACCGTCGGACTTCTGGTCGGGCTGCTGCTGGCGGCGCTCGTTGGAGTCTTTCTGGCAACCCTGCCATGGCACCTCGGCTTCGTCATCTCGCTGATCGTGGCCCTCGTCTTCGCCTACTGGGGCCTGACGCTGGGTCTCAGCCGGCGTCACGAGATGATGGCCCCGGTGTTGGGGCCGGCGCGCGCGGCTGGCGTGCTCGTGGCCCATCCGGTGGACTCGGGCGTGCTGCTCGACACGAGTGTCATCATCGACGGCCGGATCATGGACATCGCGCAGACCGGTTTCCTTCGGGACAAGATCCTGGTACCGCACTTCGTGCTGGCCGAGCTGCAGTACATCGCCGACTCCAGTGACGCGCTGCGCCGAAACCGCGGACGGCGCGGGCTGGAGGTGCTCAACCTGTTGCAGAAGGAGCCGCTCGTCGACATCGAGTTCATCGACGAGGATGCTCCTGAGGTCACCGAGGTCGACATGAAGTTGATCAAGCTGGCGACCAGGCGGAACGCCGCCATCATGACGAACGACTACAACCTGAACCGCGTCGCGCAACTCGAGG
>VBFX01000120.1 GCA_005889395.1 Chloroflexota bacterium | reverse complement strand
ACCGATTTCAGCCAGGTCGATCGCTTGATCGATGAGGCCTACGCCCGGACCCGCGGCTTCCTCGAGGCCGGCGGCCTCGACCGCAAGGGCCGGCTCGAGCCGGGTATCCACTACATGCTGCCGCTGCGGCACCCGTCCGTCATCACCCTGGCGCAGTGACGGCCGCCGCGTCGAAACCGAGCCGCCGCCGGCGGTTGGCTCAATGGATCTGGCCGCTTGGCTTACTCCTGATCGCCTGGCTGATCACGCCACTCCGGGCCGGGGCCACCTATCCGGGGATGCCCTGCACCGCTCAGGCGGACACCGTGTTCGGCCTCGCCTCCTACACCATCCTGTTCATCCCGACCGCCGCCCTCCTGCTTCTGCTGAGCCGGCGGCTGATCCCGGCCGCCGTCGGCCGGGGCCTGCGCGCTTGGGCCGCGGGTCTTTCCATTCTCGGCCTGGTTATTGCGATCGTCTATCTCGCGTTCGGCGGTGTGTCGGCGGACCGCCGGCCGTTGCAGGCCGGCGAGCAGTCGATCAGCTGTCCGTCACTCGGCGCCGGGCTGCGTGCATTGCATTGCTGGCGGAGCGGGAGCACGATCGAGATGAACGCCGACGGCCCGCGGCCACTCGACGTTGCCGGCGTTCAGTCGATGGCGTCGGCGCTTCAGGCCACCAAGCAAGACGCCACACTCTACGAAGCCTTCGTCCTCGACACGGCCGATACGAGCGTGGCGAACTACTCGAACGCGCGCTTGTTCATCCTTCAACGGCCCGGCCTGACCGACTTCGGCGACCTCTGCCTCGGCGAGCATCAGGCCAAGGCGCGTGAGGTGCAAGCGCATCGGGTCGGCTTCTATCGCTACAGCGTCCAGCAATCGCCGCCGGTCGATGCGTTCTTCCTGCAGGACACGGCGAGCGGCGGCGAGCTTGGCTACGAGGTGATCGATTTCCTCCACGGCCAGCTGAACCTCCCCTACGTTCGGCCCAGCGACCTGCAGCCCGCCGAATCGGACTATCTCGATCGCGTCACGAGCTCGATGGCGACGCTGAACCTGGACCTCGATCGTGAGACCCAGTCACCGTCGCCGCCGGGGGCGCTGGCTGCCATGCGCCAGGACTTCCAGCGAATCACGGCGGACCTGTCGAGGGCACCAATGCGACTCATTCCTTATCGCGATGGTCGGGTTCAGCGCTTCCTGCAGAACTACGACTTGATCCTCACAGCGGAGGAGAGCGCCGCCCAGGGCCAGAGCGGCCAGGCGATTCATTCCACCGCCTACCAGGAGCACCGCCGTTACTTCTACCAGGAGGCGCGCGTCGCCCGGCTGATCGGATACCTCTACCTGCAGCAGCCGGGCCAGATCTTTACTGACGACGAGCTATCCACCGTCAACTGGGCCGTGTTCTAAGCCGAGACCATCATCGCGGGCGCCTTCGCCTCTTCGCGGAGGATCGCCTTGACGGTGTCGATCCAGCGTGAGTCGCCGCGTTCCGCGCGCCACAACCAGTATTCGCTGCCCCAGAACAGGATGGTGCTGAAGCCGGCGTCCTTCAGGTTCAAAAACAGACTACGGATTGCCTGCGGGCTGGTGCTCTTCGGGTTCGCATCGCTGGTCGGTCCCGACTCCCAGGGTTCCGCCTGCGCTTCCGTGATCCACGCTTGCTTTCCCTGGCGTTTGACGAGGTCGCGAACGCGGGCGAGGCGGTCGGGCCAGTCCCCGTCGGCGTGGCTCATCTGGTCCTGACCCAAAAAGTGGTACCCGATCGCCGTGTAGACGTCGAGGCCGAGGACGTCGCCCTTGTTGAGGACCGACAGGCCGTCCTTTTCGGCGCTGTCGGCTTCGAATCCCAGCCACTGCCGCAGGTCGAATCCCTGGCGCGCCGAGGCCTGGTCGAACAAGAGATTGAAGTGACTGAAAGCGTTGACGATCACCGGCCGGTGATGGCCATCCAGCGCGCGCACGCTCGCAATCTCGTCACGGAGGAAGGCGGCGTCGATCCACAACCGCTGCGGACCAGCCCGGTTGAAGGGTTCATTCTCCACCTGCCACGAAATCAGGGTCGAGTGGTCTCGATACCGAGTCACCGTCTCGTACACGAACGCGAGGGTCGCGTCGCGCAGGCTCGCGTCCGAGGCCGCATCCTGGCCTTGCGTTAGCCCGTCGGGAGGCAGCGCGGACACCGGGACATAGAACTCCGGCCAGCCCAGGCCCTTCATGCCAACGGCGAGGACGACCGGCTGCCTTGAGCGTTGCGCCTCGTTCATCAACCAGTCGAGCTGGGCATAGCCCTCCTGGTCGATCTGGTCCCAGTAGGCACTGAGACGAATGACGCGGAAGTGCATGGCCTCGAGCTGCCTGAAGGCCTTGTGGTAATCGAGCCCCATGGCGGCGGCTCGGTGGGGGTTGAAGCTGATCCCAACCTGCACCGGTCCGACGACCCCATGCGCCTTTGCCGTCGCCGGCACGAAGAGATGCAGCGGCGCCAATGCCAGGAACGGCACCAGCAGCACGATGGCCATCGCCTGCACCGGCCGTCGTTGCACCAGCGATTGGATCCTGGGAAGGGTCATGGCTGATCCGGCCGGTGCGCGCCCGAGCCGTTAGTGGTGTCACGGTCGCCTCCGAGATTTCTTGCGCGTGGCCGCGGATGTAAAAACCTCGCGACAGTTCACGTAGCATTGGCCGGTGACGGTCGCGCACGCGCAAGGCCTGGCGGCAAAGCTTCGAAGCGGCCGCATCTTGCTCGGCGGTCATCGCGGTAACGCGGATGAGTGCCCGGAGAACACTCTGGCTTCGTTCCGCTCGGCGATCGAGCTCGGCGTCGATGTCATCGAACTCGACGTCCACCGCTCCGAGGACGGCGCCCTTCCGGTCATTCACGATCACCTGCTCGACCGAACGACCGATGGCAGCGGCCTGGTGCGGGATTACTCGATGGCCGAGCTGAAGCGATTCGACGCCGGAAGCTGGAAAGATCCGCGATTCAAGGGCGAACGGATCCCGTCGCTCGACGAGGTGCTCACGGTGGCCAAGGGACGGGTCGGGGTCGCGATCGAGATCAAGAACCTGCCCCTCCCCTACGCCGGGATCGAGGACGCCGTCGTGCGCGCCGTCAGGGACACCGGCATGACCCACGACGTCGTGGTCATCTCGTTCGACCATCGTTCCATCCGACGGATCGCTGAGCTCGATCCGGAGATTCTGACCGGCGTGCTGGAGGCCTCGCGCCCCGTCGACATCCTGCGCGTCATGGACGATGCGGGCGCGGATGTCTTCTGTCCGCATTGGGCGTCGATCGAGCCGGAAACCGCCGCCGAGCTCCACGCCGCGGGCAAGCTGATCGGGGTATGGACCGTCGACGACGTCTTCTCGCTGACGTGGTCCAAAGCGCTGCCCGCGGACGCGATCTACACGAACAAGCCTCGCGAAATCCGACCATAACCCCTCGCCCCGCTTGCGGGGAGAATGGGCGGGGCCGCTACTTGAACGCCGCGAGCCCGGTGATCTCCTCTCCGATGGCGAGCATGTGGATCTCGCTCGTCCCCTCGTAGGTCAGGACCGTCTCGAGGTTGTTCATATGGCGCATCACCGGATACTCGATGCTGATGCCATTGGCCCCCAGGATGGACCGTGCCGCGCGCGCGATTTGCAGTGACTCTCGGACGTTGTTCAGCTTGGCCATCGAGATTTGAGTCGCGGTCGCCTTGCCCTCATCCTTCAGCCGGCCGAGTTGCAGCGCGAGCAACTGCCCCTTCGTGATCTCGGTCAGCATGTTGACGAGCTTCTCCTGAGTCAGTTGATAGCCGGCGATCGGCCGATCGAACTGAACGCGAGCCTTCGCGTACTCGAGCGCGCTGCGATAGCAGGCGATCGCCGCACCCAGCACGCCCCAGACGATGCCGTAGCGCGCCTCGTTCAAGCAGGAGAGGGGCGCCTTTAATCCCTGCGCCTCGGGCAGCTCGTTGGCGGCGGGGATCCGGCAGTCGTCGAGGATGAGCTCGGACGTAACCGAGGCGCGCATCGACAACTTGTGATGGATCGGGCGGGCTTCAAATCCCTTGGTGGCCTTCTCCACGAGGAAGCCGCGGATTCCCTGATCGCTGCGGGCCCAGACGATCGCCAGGTCGGCGACGTTGCCGTTCGTGATCCAGCGCTTGGTGCCGGTGAGGATCCAGTCTTTTCCGTCGCGACGGGCCCGCGTCGCCATCCCGGCCGGGTTGGAGCCGAACTCCGGCTCGGTGAGACCGAAGCACCCGATCACCTCGCCGGCCGCCATCCGCGGCAGCCATCGCTGCTTCTGCTCCTCCGACCCATAGCGAAGGATCGGGAACATGCACAGCGAGCCCTGCACCGAAACGAAGCTGCGCAGCCCGCTGTCGCCACGCTCCAGTTCCTGGCAGGCGAGGCCATACATGACGTTGCTCATCCCCGCCGCGCCATAGCCACGCAGATGCATGCCGAAGACGCCGAGTTTGGCCAGCTCGGGCACGATCTCCATCGGGAAGGTCGCCTGTTCGTAGTGCTCGGCGATGACGGGAAGGAATCGTTGGTCGACGAAGCGACCCACCGTCGAGCGGACGAGTCGCTCCTCCTCGGTCAGCAGGTCATCGGTGCGATAGAAATCCACCAGCTCCGGCAAGGCGAACCCATTCTAAGGTGGAGTAATGCGCGCCCCCTATCATGGGAATGGCGTGCATGGAAAACCCGCTCTCGCTGTGGCACTTCTATCTGCGAAACAAGCGCAAGGTACTGCCAGTCATCGGCATCCTGGCGCTGGCAATTCTGGGCGTCGTGGTTACCGACTCGCTGCTGGCTTCCGCCCGTGAGACGGCCTATGCCACCTTCGGCAGCTACCAGAAGCTGATCCTCGTCGCCCCGCGGGCGACCCGCGACCAGGACCTGGCGAATCCGCTGCAGGATTCACTCGCGCGGCTGCACGAGGTGCAGCTCAAGGTGGATGCGCTCGATGGTCCCGGCGGCATCTCCTCCTACTATGACGCCGTCGTCGCCTTGCCGGCCCAGGTTCGCGCCCAGCTCCCCGCCGTCCGGCAGCTCCAGGTCGACGCCGCCAACGCCCGCTACTATGCGGCGCGGCTCCGCGGCGACCTCGTTCCGCTTGGCGATCTCATCGTTCGGGTCCAGCGCCTGCAGTCGGAGGAGAAAACCTTCGAGGAGCTGGTCCGAACGCTGACCCAGAATCCCAATGACCCACGTCCCTTGATCACATACGTGCAACAGCACCAGACCTGGCTGCAGTCGATCCTGCCGGACGCCGCACAGCTAGGACGCCTCCAATCGGCCGTGAGCAGTGCTTCATCCGACGCCGCCGGCCTGCAGCAATCCTTGCAAGCGATGAATCGTGATGCCGCCAACGTCAACGCCGCCGGCCGGAGCCTCGCGGACATCCCGATCCCACCATCGCCGAGCGCGACGATCGACGGCTTCAAGACCGCCCTCGACCGCCTGACCGCAAGCCTGGAGTCGATCCAGTCGGCTCAGCCGGGGCTCGACAAGCTCGTCGCCGACAGCGCCCGTATCCCGGGCACCGCGTTCGTCAAGCGCGATGCCTATTCGAACCTCGACATCAATCTGCTCGCAGGCAACGCCCAGTTCGATCTCTACGGGCTCGACCAACCGGGCATGGCCCAGCTCCTCTCGCTGTACGACGACCGGGTCATCGCCGGCCGGCTGCCAAAGGCGGATGCGAACGAGATCGCGATCTCCGAAGAGATCGCTCGCTCGCGTCACGTCTGGGTCGGGGGTCAGCTTGGAAATGCCATCGACGAACTCGACCGTCTCCCCGATACCTTCACGGTCGTCGGTATCATCCGCGGGCCGACCCGCCTCGGCGTCATCCCGCTCGACTACATGACGCAGCACTACCTCTTCGAGCGCCGCTACCAGGGCCTCGTGGTCGTGCCGCAGCCCGGGCACGAGCAGGCCGTCCACGACCAGGTGCAGGCGCTGATCGGCGATACCGCTTTCCGGATGTTCGACTGGGCCTACATCAAGGGGAAGATCGACAGCCTGATCGCCAACCTCGATACCATCAACCACTTCCTGATCCTGCTGGTGACGATCGTCCTCGCACTCGTGGTCGGGTTGCTCAACAACCTCTTCTTCCGCCAGCGAATGAACGAGTTCGGACTGCTCGCGGCGGTGGGATACAGCCGCTGGGGCCTGATCCTTCGGGTCGCCTGGGAGTCGTTGGGCGTCACCATCGCGGCCTGGGTTCTCGGCGTCGGCCTCGGAGTGGCCGTGCTCAGCTGGTTCAACATGAGCTTCATGCTGCCGCACGGCCTGCTGATGAACATCTTTGATTGGAATGTGCTCGCCTTGCATACGTTGCCCATTCC
>VBFX01000363.1 GCA_005889395.1 Chloroflexota bacterium | reverse complement strand
GGTGCGTTGCTGGTATCAAGCGTCGTGTGCCAGTACTTGTCCCAGGTGAGGAGGTCCGCGTACTCCTTGAAGCATTCGGGGAAGTTCTCCTCCCTGAATCGCTCGAAGATGCCGGGATCACTCGCATTTGCCTGGCCGATAAATTTCGCCGGAGGATAGAAGTACTCCTCCTCTCGCCAGTGTACGGCGATCTGCGCCTCGGAAAGCTCCACGTCCTCCGCGGTTTTCATTGCCTCATACAGCCTCCTTCAAGGGGAATCGCTTTGCCTCACCCGCGACGACGACTTTCCGTCCACATCGGCTTGCCGACCGGCAATACCGCTCGCCCGGCCATCCCCGAGATCACATCGGCCGCCGACGTGTAGAAGGCGACGCCCGCCGTCAGGACGCCGACCAGGCCGCCAACCAGCACCAGACCCTCGCCGGCCTTGCTGCCGTTGAAGTTGCCGATGAAGAGCAGGATCTCGGTGATCTCGAGCGTCAGGAAGACGCCGAACACGGCGGTATTGATGCGCAGACTCCAGAACATCATGTAGGTGTTGAAGATCGCGAAGGCCAGCAGGAACCACCCGAGCGCGTTGAAAACGTCTGCCTCCGGAGCTTTCCCAAAGACGACCAGCAGGAAATAGGTGGCCAGGCTGAGCCAGAAGGCCCCGTAGGTCGAGAACGCGGTGGCCGTAAAGACATTGCCGCGACGGAACGACCACATGCCGGCCAAGAATTGCGCCAGACCGCCGTAGAACAAGGCGGTGCCCACCCAGATGAAGTTCGGGGCCCAGCCCGCGTTATGGGCACTGAGAAGCAAGGTTGTCAACGCGAATCCCGCCAGTCCGAGGGGCGCCGGGTCCGCGATCGCCGGAGCCGCCCCGGCTCGCATTTCCTGTGCCATAGTCATTGCCTCCTCAATCGTTCTTTAGATAGAACCGACGGGTGCCGTGATGACCGCGAGTCACGGGGCATGAGGGCACTGACTGAAGAGCGCCAACCGCGAGGGGTAGCCCGTTACTCCCACCTTCCCCTACCGCGAGTTCGACTGAATTCATCCTAACGTACTCAGCAGCTCGAGGTGTGGGCGGTGAGAGGCTCGAACTCCCGACATTCTGCGTGTAAAGCAGACGCTCTACCAGCTGAGCTAACCGCCCGCGGCGACTAATTATGCAACGTGGGTGGCGGGCGTCTCCGACAGCGTAAAGCGCTCGGAGAATCGGGCGACGACGGCGTCTTCGACCGCCGCCACAGGCGGCGCGGCACCCAGTTCGAGCGCCATCGAGGTGACACCCTTGTCCGGGATTCCGCAGGCCAGGATGTGCGTGAAGAGGCTGAGGTCGGTCGAGACGTTGAGGGCGAAACCATGGGTCGTCACGCCCTGCGAGACCTTGATGCCGATGGCCACGATCTTGCGGTCGCCGATCCAGACCCCCGTATAGCCGGAGAGCCGGCCAGCCGTAATCCCGAAGTCGGCGAGGACGTCGATCAGGCAACCTTCGAGGTTGCGCAGGTAGAGGCCGACATCCGGCGTCGGACCGAGATCGAAGATTGGATAGCCGACCAGCTGGCCAGGACCGTGATAGGTGACGTCGCCGCCGCGGTCGACGTCAAGGCAGGTGATCCCGCGCGCGGCGAGTTCGGCATCGTCGAGAAACACGTGATCGCGGGTGCCACTCCGGCCGATCGTGTAGGTGTGCGGGTGCTCGAGCAGCACCAGGGTGTCAGGGANNNNCCGCCCGAGCCGGGACCTGGCTGGCCGCGTGGTAGGAGCTGCGGACCAGCGGACCCGATTCGACGTGCCGGAAACCGAGCTTGAGGGCCTCGACCTTCAGCATCGCGAACTCGTCCGGCGTGACGTAGCGCGCGATCGGCAGGTGGTTGGGGCTCGGCCGCAGGTACTGTCCGACCGTCAGGATCTCCACGTCGTGCGCCCGCAGATCACGGAAGACCTGCATCACCTCATCGATCTCCTCACCCAGGCCCAGCATGATCCCTGACTTGGTGTAGATCGTTGCATCCATTCGCTTGGCGCGCTGCAGCAGTTCGAGCGAGCGCGGGTAGCGGCCTTTCGGCCGCACCTGCGGATAGAGGCCCGGTACGGTCTCGATGTTGTGGTTGAGGATGTCCGGCTTTGCGCGCATCACTGTGGCGAGGGCTGCCTCGTCGCCCATGAAGTCGGGGATCAGGACTTCGATGCCGCACGTCGGGATGCGCTTGCGGATCTGCCGGATCGTCCCGGCGAAGATGGCGGCCCCGCCGTCCTCGAGCTCATCCCGGTTGACCGAGGTGATGACAGCGTGGTTCAGGCCCATGCGCTCGACGGCCTCGGCGACCCGAATGGGCTCGCCAAGGTCGAGCACACCAGGCCGCCCGGTCTTGACGGCGCAGAAGCCGCAAGCCCGCGTGCAGGTATCGCCGAGGATCATGAAGGTCGCGGTGCGAGCCTGCCAGCACTCCCCGATATTGGGGCAGCGCGCCTCCTCGCACACCGTGTGCAGCTCGAGGCCGCGCATGATGCCCTTCAGCTCGGAATAGTTGTCGCCGCCGGGAAGGCGCACGCGCAACCACTCCGGCCGCTTGGTGTCGATCGGGACCACCGCGTTCCGCTTCGAGCGGCCATAGAACTTGATCGGAGCGGCGTCAGCCATTGCTACAAGTATCCCAGAGATTTACGAATTCCGGCCCCCACCCCAACCCTCCCCCCGCAAGCGGTGGAGGGGAGTAGCTCAGTAAAGGGGCACCTGCTCGGAGAAGCCTTCTAGCCAACGGCGGACGCCTTGCAGGAAGCGGGCGGCGGACACCCCGTCCAGCACCCGGTGGTCGAAGCTCAGGCACAGGTTCATCATCGATCGGACGGCGATCGCGTCCCCCTCGATGACGACCGGCCGCTTGACGATCGCATCCATC